>NZ_JAVRCE010000084.1:0-30930 GCF_034530915.1 Nostoc sp. DedQUE09 | reverse complement strand
ACCGCCAACCGTTCCGGTGTGGCGGGAGTACCCTTGCGGAGGTCTAGATGGAATTTTCTAGTAATCCATTAAGTTTGCTGAGTTTGTAGTAAGCGCTTTAGCACTCAAATCAAGGACTAAAGTCCTTACTACAAACTTATTCACCTATCAAATAATAAATGGGATGAGCCATCGCCTTTGCCTTAACTTTTAGGATAAAATAGCCCCTTAAAGCTCAATACGGTTTGGATAAGCATTTTGAACTCAGATTTTAAGGGGATTAGGGAATCAACAAGTGCCTAAAATCACAGCTAACTACTTTTCAAACAACCTCTTAAGCAACTTCGTCAGCGATCGCCTATAAACATAAGGATGTTAGGATATCTTTCACTAGCTGCATCTGACTTATGAAATTAGTTTGCTCCCAAAGCGATCTCAGTACAAACCTCTCACTCGTTAGTCGTGCAGTACCTTCACGACCAACTCATCCAGTACTTGCCAATGTGCTGTTACAAGCGGATGCTGAAACCAACCAAGTAAGCTTAACAGCTTTCGATCTCAGTTTGGGAATCCGCACCAGCTTTAACGCAGAGGTATGGCAAAGTGGGGCGATCGCACTTCCTGCTAAGTTACTTGTAGACATCACCTCTCGTCTTCCAGAAGGCGAAATCACTCTAGATGATGAATCAGCCGTGACAGGTGCAACATCTGGTGGAGAAGGTTTAATAGTCACACTCACACCCAAAAGTGGACATTACCAAGTCCGAGCAATGGGGCCGGAAGAATTTCCCGAACTACCTATAATTGAAAATACAGAAGTAATCCATCTCACCACCACTGCATTAATTGAGGGATTACGCGGTTCATTGTTTGCTACGAGTGCTGATGAAACCAAGCAAGTACTCACTGGTGTGCATTTAACAGTTAAACAAGACACCCTAGAATTTGCAGCTACAGACGGACATCGCCTCGCAGTCGTAGAAACTAGCAACGAGCGTCCTCTAGGCGGAACTAGTCAACTAGAAGTGACAGTACCAGCAAGAGCATTACGCGAACTTCAACGAATGTTAGCTCATAGCGCCTCATCAGATGAACCTGTAGCTTTATATTTCGATCAAGGTCAAGTTGTGTTTGCATGGCAAAATCAACGCTTGACTAGTCGCACATTAGAAGGGCAATATCCTGCTTATCGACAATTAATTCCCCGCCAATTTGAGCGACAAGTAACAATTGAACGGCGACAATTTGTCAGCACTTTGGAACGGATTGCTGTTTTAGCCGATCAGAAAAATAATATTGTCAAGCTCAGTATTGATAGCGAAGCTCAAGAAATTACTTTATCTTGTGAAGCTCAAGATGTGGGCAGTGGTAGAGAGTCGATGCCAGCACAAATTTCTGGGGAAAATATTGAAATTGCTTTTAATATTAAATACTTGATGGAAGGCTTGAAAGAGTTGCCATCTTCCGAAATTCAAATGCATTTAAATCAAAGCCTAACTCCAGTCATTTTTACACCATTGGGTGGTTTGAAAATGACCTATTTAGCTATGCCGGTGCAACTTAGAAGTTAAAAAGAATTGTAGGCTAGCAAAGATGTGCTAACCTACAGCGTATTTTTGTTTTCACAGCAGATATGCATATATATATGCATATTAAGTAATCCATATCAGATTAGCTTTTTCCCCCTTCATCCCCATACGTACTATAAATTCATGTCCATCATCAGCAAAACTCAGCTTCCACAAATAGGTCTGAGTTTCTCCTTGTTTGAGATGACCGAAGTAAGTAGTTGTATAGCCCTCAGACATACGGGGAATTAGTGAGGAACTAACTTGGTCAAAATTTTCTTTGGTAATATCAGCTCTGTAGTCTGAATCACCTACTGTAAGAAAAAGCTCGTAATTTCCCGTAGCCGTGGCATCCAAGATAGTCTGCAAACAACTAATGACGTTTTCAGAGGGATTTATCAAATTCATAATCATGTATCCTCCTAAGCGTTAAACCCTAGTCATGTATAAATCAGGTTACTAGCTATCTATCACTTATCAATCAAGCTACTATACTTTCACTCCAAAACTCAAATTTTTTGCAGAAAATCAAAATTATTACATAACTTTACATTCTTCATTTCCAAAGCAGGTATAATCTGCACTATGCAAGTTGATTTTTTGTTTCTATGATTAGTTGATTTGTCTAATTGGAATTTCAATCCAAAATTCTGTACCTAACCCAGGTTTAGAATCACATTTCAACACACCACCATGTTTATCTACGACAATCTGGTAACTAATTGACAACCCCAAGCCAGTGCCTTTTCCCACTGGCTTAGTAGTGAAAAATGGATCGCAGATTCTTGCCTTCAAGGCTTCGGGTATTCCTGGGCCATTGTCTGCAATGCGAATTACTACACTTTTGATATTGCCTTCAAGTTTTCCAAGAGCAGTACGGATAGTAATTTCGCCGTTATGAGGTTTTGATTGAGATTCTGTGTAGTCTTCTAAAGCATCGATCGCATTGCTTAAAACATTCATAAATACCTGATTTAGCGGCCCGGCATAGCACTCCACTAAAGGAAGGTTAGTATATTCTTTGATTAATGTAATTGCCGGACTTTCTGGTTTTGCTTTCAAGCGATGCTGCAAAATTAGCAAGGTGCTATCAATGCCCTCATGAATATCAACTGGTTTTTTTTCTGCTTCATCAAGGCGAGAGAAATTCCGTAAACCCAAGACAATCTGCCGGATGCGATCAACACCAATTTTCATGGAAGACAGAGTTTTGGGCAAATCTTCCATAATAAATTCTAAGTCAATCTCAAGGGCGCGATCGCTAATTTCGGGACTAGGGTTGGGAGTATTCTGTAAATAGAGTTCTAGTATACTAAGCAAATCTTGGGTGTAATCGTTGACATGATTGATGTTGCCATAAATGAAGTTCACGGGGTTATTAATTTCGTGAGCAACACCAGCTACCAGTTGACCTAATGAGGACATTTTCTCAGTTTGGATCAGTTGGGTTTGAGTTTGCTGTAAATCATGCAAAGCTTGAGCTAGCTTTTGAGTCTGTTCTTTGGTTTGATTATGTAATTGCCCTTGTTTGAGTGCAACCCCAAGTTGATTGGCAATTTGAGTAATAAATTTAATTTCCGAGGCTTCCCAATGGCGGGGTGCAGAATTTTGGTAAGCTGCTAGCAAGCCCCATAGCTGTTGCCCGATAAATATAGGTGCGATCGCATAAGCTCTTGCTTGAATTTGCTCTAAAGCCGTAACATGGCATTGAGAGTGGCCAGCTTCATAGATGTCATCGACTACAAAGGTTTCATTGTGACGATATCGCCCACCTTGGGTTTCTTGTAAATAGCTATCTTGCCAAACTGTCTTGGTATCTGAATCTACTAACTTTAACCAGTTATCACCCACAAACTCGGCGATATATTCACCACTCCAATCAGCCTCAAAGCGGTAGACTGCAACTCGATCGGCTTGTAGTGATTTACAGATTTCTTGGGTAGTTGTCTGAAAAATCGCATCTAGATCAAGAGATTCCCTAACTTTCGCCACAACTTCAAACAATACCCGTTGTTGTTCTGCTGCTTGTTGCAAATCTAATGTCTGCTGTTGTGTCTGAGAGAGTAAATCAGCTTGCTGGAGTGCTACACCCATTTGGCCGGCAATCTGACTGAGAAAGTTAACTTCAGAAGTTTTCCATTGCCGAGGGCCAGTGTGTTGATAAGTTGCTAGTAAACCCCAAAGTTTTTGCCCAACAAAAATCGGCGCAAGCACAAAAGCGTAAATTTGAAACTGCTCTAGATTGTCGATATGACACTGAGTAAACCCCATCTTGTAGATGTCATCGACTGCAAATGTTTCATTGTAGCGGTAACGTCCTCCTTCTGTATCTTGTAAGTAGGTGTCATTCCAAATTGTATTAATACCTAGTTCCGACTCATTCGACCAGTATGGACTAGCAGCTTCAAAATCTCCGACAAATTCACCACCCCAATTAGAATCAAAACGATAAACAGAAACGCGATCGGCTTTGATTAATTGACAAACTTCTTTAGTTGTGGTTTGAAAAATCGTATTTGTGTCCAGAGATTCTCGAATCTCAGCAATCACTTTAAACACAGCCTGTTCTTGTTCAGCTGTGCGTTGTAACTCAACAGTGCGTCTTCTAACTTGTTTTTCTAAATTTTCATTGAAAACTTGTACTTGTTGGTGTAGTTCATACTGCTGAACTGCGGAAGCAAAATGTTTACTGAGGTTTCTAGCCAGTTCAATCTCTTCAATTGTCCATTGTTGAGCTTGTGCTTTTTTAGATTCGCGCCAAACCTCAAAGGATCGCCGGGGGTACTGTTGCCTTTGATCGCACTCATGCTGCCCCGCCCATAAAGTTTCTGTATCTACTTCATTGCGGAAAATACTTAAATAGCCTAACAACTGCTGACGATACTGGAGTGGGATCATCAACACGCTGCGAATTTTAGTTGGTTGAAAAGCAACTTGCAAACTTCGCAAGCCAGGAGTGTTATGTATATCTGAAATTGCCCAAACATCGTAGTTAGTAACCTTGTAGTGTTCCTGCCAGATACTATATTGCTCGATCAGTGGATATATAGTTTGTTCTGGCATTACAGGTTGCTGTCCACAGATATAAAGCTTGATACAAGTATTTCCTGGTATTAAGCATTCTGTTAAGCTTGTGACGTTGCCATTGTGGAAATCAAGAGCTTCATTTCTAATACAAAGCCTGCCACCAACACCATCAAAGGCAGCAACAGCCGCTTCTAGGGCTGGTTGTAAAACAATCGTCGGTAGTGAATGTAGTAGGGTAGCAATGCGGTTCACGATCGCTTCTCGTTCGGCTGTTTTGCGAACTTGAGTGTGAAGGGTGCTTTGAGCGATCGCCATTGACAGTTGCTCGACTACCATTTGTATGGCTTCTAGTTCATATTCTGAAATTGAACGCGCTTGGGAATTATGGGACACCAGCAGTCCCCAAAGTTGATTTTGATAGAGAATAGGCGCTACTACAGAAGATTTTACGCCCATTGCCGTTAAGTATTCAATATGGCAGGGGTCTACAGGGCGGTAACGAATCTCCTCTGATATAGTTTCGCCATTATCCAAGTCACGCAGGTGAATTTGACCAATCTCTTTAGTTTCAACATTTACAACAGAACGCACCCGTGATTTGATAAATAGTTCACGGGCAGAGGATGGGATGTCATCGGAGGGAAAATTTAGCCCCAGTAGCGACGGCAAACAATTTTTATTAATTGATTCAGCAATCACTTGACCACTACCATCGGGATGAAATTTATAAATCATCACTCGATCAGTTTTTAATAGCGATCGCACTTCTGCCGTTGTCACTGTGATAATTTCTTCCAACTCTAAGCTGCGTCGGATACGGTTTGTAATGCGGCGTAGTAAACTTTCTTCATGACGACATAAGGGCAAATCTTGTTCAGGGTTGGAGGTCATTGTTTATAGCAAAATAAATTAATAATTTGAAAACTGGCATAATTAAATCTAAAGATATTGTGAAATTTATTTGATCATTTTGTCTTCAGTAAAACTACGGTCAAATCATTAATAAAAATATTTTTTTACCTTTTATCAAAATTCACCAAAACATCATAAAAACAGACGCTAAAAATATTGCGTCTGTACTAGCTACAAGAGAAAATTCTTGTTTTTTAGTTTTAAGTTTGTCTTGACAGAGTAACCTTCAACAAAATTAAACTTTTGTGATGTCAGCAAAGCGAATTTTTAGATAGTCATTTTCCATCTTTGCTCCGGCTGGTTGTAGTGCTGCTAAGGCTTGTGGCAAAACTAAGTTACGACGATGGTTGCCAATAGTGATGTTTAATTCGTCTCCAGTTTTACTAAGTTGAACTTGGTCTTTAGGAATACCGGGTAAGTAAAGTTCTAAGCTGTATTGGTTTTCCTCTTGCACTACTCTAAGAGTTGTTTCTTTGTAATAAACCTGAGTTGGATCTTCATCTTTATAAAGAGTTTCTTTCAGGCGTTCTAATGAAGCTAATCCACACATTTCCTCAGAAAATAGGGGAACTTCTTTCACAGGTAGAGGGTGAAAATCATCATGAATTTCTCGGCGATATTGCTCCTGACTTTCCTTCCAACGTTGGAAAAATGGATCTTGAACTTCACTTGGAATAATCCGATTTGCCACAACTAAATCTGTTGCAACGTTATACAAACTTAGATAAGCATGGGCACGGAGAGACTCTTTAATCACCATTTTTTCGGGATTAGTGACAAGACGCACTGAGGTTTGAGTATTATCTGTTAATACTTTTTCCAGCGCTTCAATTTGTTCATAAAACTCATAAGGTGCATCCATTACTTCTTTATCAGGTAGCGAAAAACCAGCAATTGGTCTAAACAAAGGTTCAACCAAGGGTCGAAGTGCCACCGAGATGTTTTGAAATGGTTTGTAAAAACGGCGCATATACCAGCCACCGACTTCAGGTAAACTCAGCAAGCGCAGTGCTGTACCGGTGGGGGCTGAGTCGATAATTAAGACATCAAACTCACCTTCATCGTAATGGCGTTTCATCCTTACCAAGCCAAAAATCTCATCCATCCCTGGTAAAATTGCCAATTCTTCCGCCTGTACGCCATCTAAACCCCTTGCCTGTAAAACTTGGGTAATATAACGTTTCACAGCACCCCAGTTTCCCTCCAGTTCTTGCAGCGCATCCAGTTCAGCACCCCAGAGATTTGGGCGAATTTTTTGGGGTACGTGTCCCAGTTCCATATCAAAACTGTCTGCGAGGGAGTGGGCGGGATCTGTACTTAAAACCAACGTCTGATAGCCTAGTTCCGCACAACGCAGCCCAGTTGCAGCAGCGACGGAAGTTTTGCCCACACCGCCTTTACCAGTCATTAAAATTACACGCATAGATGCTTTTATCCTGCCTGAGATTTTTTTACATTTATTTACATTATCGACTGTTTAAGGAAAATAAATGTTGTTTCAACACGTCTAGGCATTATTATGAGTGTTTACCCTAACTCATCCGTTGGCTTTTGCTGCAATAACTGGTCAAGCTTAGTTTCCAGTGCCGAGAGTTTTTTAAGAATTGTGGGGCGATCGCCATCAATAGAAATTAGTAAATTGGTTATTCTCTCTTGTATATTCGTTAATTGTGCTACTGCATTCTGAATTTGGAGCATTCCTTCTCGGAGTTCTTGGCGTTCTTGTCGTGCTTCCGCCATTTCATCTAACATAGCTTGGACTGTTTTAGCATTACTCTCAATTAGATGTTTGAGTTCTTTATCAGTCATTGCGATCGCGCTTTGAAGTTGAGTTTATTATTAACTCTAAAGTATTGAGGGATTTTGTTTCAATCCCCCGTAGGGCAGCACATCTGTGCTACCGGGTACTATGGTTTAATTACCTAAAAATTGCGATCGCGGCTGTTTACTAGCAATTAGATTTTTAGTCTCATGGCAAATACCTATACCTCTAGACACCAGTCATTACAGGGCTTGAGGGTTGTATCATGTCCGCCTAATTAGTTATGATTTCCACAGTCATTGCACCCCACACGCCAGATGCTCCACTTGGGGAGACCCCAAGACCGCACTGGCTCCCCTTAATCCCCTCCCCGCTCTTCGGGAGGGGAGACGAAGCGTAGCTTTGGCGGGGTGGGGTTCTTCGGGTTTAGTAAGTAATCAAGCGAACATGATATTACTCTTTGTAGTGCTAACTTTGGGTAATTTTTAGCACTACAAAAAGTGAAGTGTTCTTGTTGCACTTCTGATAACCGACTGCTGCGATTTTCAAGCCCTCATCCCACTCCACAAGATTGGATAATTTATTTGTTGGAAATTCTTAATTCACTGTCCCAAGCACATTTTGCTGTAGAGGAACGCCACTAAAGGCAATTTCCTCAACATTCAAGACATTCAAGGTAAATTGATCCCGCTTAATGGTGTAATTGTTGGGGCTGCCTGTACCCGTAATAATATAATCACTTTTGAAATTAGACAGAATTAGCTTATCCGCTCCCGATCCACCATCGAGCGTGGCATTACCGTAACCAACATCAAATATGTCGTTGCCACCTCCACCCTTAATCAATACATCGGCAATAGTACCCCCTTGATCGGAGACAGTATTACCGTTAGCATCAATTCGACGGGCTTTGAATTCATCTTTACCGTTTCCGCCATCAATCGTGCCGCCTTGAATGCCAATGCTGGTGCCATAGCCAGTAAGGATATCATCTCCTGCCCCTTGATAAATAATGCCATCAGTATTAAGAATACCTGTGCCTTGACTAATGCCAGTGCCAATGAGGGTATCGTTGCCATCGCCTAAATTGATTGTGCCACTGTTAACAATGCCTATACCTACACCAGGTGCAAGCTCCACTGGCCCTTGCCCAAAAGGGTCATCAGCGTAGAACCCTGCACCGCCTGTGCCTGTGCCAGAGAGATAGTCGTTTCCCTGCCCAACAGCGATCGTGCTACTCTTGCTGTTGGAGATGCCTATACCCCTACCCGCATAGTACGATCTAAAAGGTTCTTCGCTTGCATCACTCCCCTTGCCGATACCAACAATAGAATCGTTTCCTTTCTCTCCATTAATGTTGCTACCACCACTGTTGAAGATACCTGTACCTTCTCCTCCAGTCCTACTAGTTCCACCAGTTCCAGTTCCCTTGATGGAATCGTTCCCTTCTCCTCCATTAATGTTGCTGCCCTCAGTGTTAGAAATTCCTATAGCAGTCATTCCCGATCCAGTTCCCTCGATAGAGTCGTTCCCTTTTGCTCCATCAATGCGGCTATACTGAGTATTAGAGATACCTATAGTGATGGCTGTTCCATAAGCGTCGCCTCCCACTCCGGTTCCCTTGATCAAATCTTTTCCGTCTTCTCCATTAATGTAACCACCCTGAGTGTTAGAGATACCTATACCAGGTACATCAGTTCTATACTGGTAGCCACCAGTGCCTGTGCCAGAGATCGTATCGTCTTCCGTCCCTGCATTGATGATGCCACTGTTAGCAATGCCTGTACCTGTGCCTGCATTGTTAAAGTCGTCGCCGCCTGTGCCACTACCCTCGATAGTATCGTTACCTGCTTGAGTATCGATGACTCCGTTTTTTAAAACCTCAATTCCAATTGCTGGGATTGCATTATCCTCTTGTCCCACCACTAGATCCGAACCAGAAGTGCCTATGAATGGGGGTAAAGAAACAATTAGTCTGGACATTAATATAACTTTCCTCAATTGAGTGCGATCAAGTTTTAAACCCTGAAAGTCTTGCTCTTTGAAAAAGAATTCTCTAACGACAATTCCCTCTCATCAAGCTAATACCTGCTTAATTTACGTTGGACGCACAAGTTTTATGCAGAGCCAGCCAATTTTTTATAAAAGTTCATAGTCTGCCAAAATTACAGGAGTTGCGGGTAGCGTAAAAATCAAAGACCTAAATCAAATCAGTCAGCCAACCGTAGTTGTTCAGTCTCCCCCATCAAAAAACGATTAAGAGGCAACGGGGATGGAGGAGTGTATCTAGTTCATCCACTAAAGTAACTTTGGATAATTGAGGCAATATAATTGCAAAATAACTTACGGAGTTTTAGGTTGGGTAAAATTTGCAATATCTTGGGAAAAACTTTCATATACTCATCAATAACCAGAACTATTCCCACAAAAATCTTGTACAAGAATAAGTTATACTGCAAAGATTTCAGGGATGATGAGCAACACCAACATAGTATATGTATGTTTATTCCTCTTTCTGATGATTGCCTTGTTTAAAATGCTAAAAAGGCAGATTCAGGCAAATTCCTTCCCAGTAGGCGAACAGCAGGCAATCAGAGTTTTATTTATTGGCAACAGCTATACATATTTCAACGACCTTCCTTGGTTGACACAACAGTTGGCTGCTTCAGTGAAAGAACCTAAAACGCTGGAAACTGAAATGGTTGTGGTTGGTGGAGCTACGCTCAAAAGCCACTGGAGACGTGGTAAAGCACTCAGACTTTTGAAAGCAAAACGATGGGATTACGTAGTACTGCAAGAGCAAAGTACTTTACCAATTACTAATCCCAAGGAAATGTACAAGTACGCTACTCTGTTTGATGCTGAGATTAAGCGAGTTAATTCCCAAACAGTGTTTTACTTGACTTGGGCAAAGCAAAATCAACCAGAAACGCAACAGATATTGACTGATGCTTACATGAACATTGCTCAAGAACTGAAAGCTAAAGTTGCACCTGTGGGAATAGCTTGGCAAAAAATTCAAGAAGCGAATCTAAAATTAAACCTTTATAGTTCTGATAAAAGCCACCCTAGTCCGATTGGATCGTATGTCGCAGCGTGTGTATTCTATGCAACATTTTACGAGAATAGTCCCGTAGGCTTGAGTCGTCGTATATATAGTTGCGATTCTAGTAACCCACAAGAAAACAACAGAATTGAGTTGGAAAGTTTAAGTGAAACAGATGCCCAAATCATTAAAAACTTGGTTGATAGCATCGTCATAAAAATATAAAAATAACCTTTTATATTTAATTAGCGAATTTATAAAAAAGAAAATATGCACTTATTAATTGCAAAGTTTTTTATCTACTTGCTAAAAGATTGCTCGAATTGCTGTATTCAGTGCTTTTTCTACGACTGCGGCTTTACATAACTTTATGAAGGTAGTACGATCTAGCGTAATTACCACGTTAGTTTTTTGGGGTAGGTGGGTAGTATAAATTACCTAAAAACTAATTTGGTATATAGCGATGTTCAAGACTAAACTATCGGAATCCCGTGCTTGGGGGAAACTTAATACCTCAAAGTTCATGGATCGCCATGTTGGGGCGATCGCAGCTTTAATTTTAATTAGCTTACTGAGTTCATTGAGTGGAACACCAATTGACCATAACATCTCTAATGGCTGGGAAGCCTTTGTTTGGGGATTGGCAGATCCAGTAATTAGCTTGAATTGTTTAGTTGGTATTGTTGCTATTGGCTTACTCTCATCTGTGTTTGTTAGTGGCGCTGCGATCGCTGGATGTTTTGTCTTGGCAACAGTTTTGGGCATTGTAATTCATATATTTCAGCTAGATTTACCAGGCACAGAAATAGCCATCGCCATTTCTACCATTGTTTTTGGTACTATGCTGATGATGCCAAATCAACTAAACTTTCTGGTGCTTGCTCTAGTGGGCATCAATGCCGGTTTATTTCAAGGTTACGCTAATGCTGAATCTATTGTTAGTGCAGGAACAATATCAGTCGTTGCCTATATACTAGGTATTGCCTTAACTCTGTTTACCGTTGCTATGAGTGCCAGAGAAATTGGTGTTGGGATGGGTATGGGAGAGATAAACCGAACTTTATCCTGGAAAATCAGCCTTGCTGGCTTCGCTTTATGTGCGATCGGTATCGTATTTTTGAGCAATTCGCTTATTTAAATCAGATATTTCAATTCAGTGGAATACATTCATTCGTGGGGGCGTACACCTAGCTGTGCGCCCCCACTGCGTTTTCAGATTGGATCGAGCTAGTGAATATGTTGATGCACCTCTGCGCTAATCTAGAGGCTATATATAAATAAAAAGTTATGACACCTGAAGAAATTGCGGCTACGCTTACAGAATTATTTGATACATCGGCTGTTACTACGACTGCTCCTGGATCGTGGCAAGTAGACACTCCTACTTTTCGGCTGTTGGTGCTGCTTTCCGAAGATAATACTTGGCTGCGAGTTTTACTGCCTATTCTGCCCATCCAAGAAGCCCAACCATTTTTAGAACAGTTCCTAGAAGCCAACTTTGATGACACTCAAGAAGTACGTTACGCTTTGTATGAAAGAGTAATTTGGGGGGTATTTCAACATCACAGCGGAACTTTAGTGAGTGCAGATTTATCCAATGCAATCAACCGACTTTTATCTCTCCATCAGGCTAGATTAGATAATGTCTTTAATCAACTAATTGAAAGCCGTATCCGGCAAATTATTCAGGCAGCAAAACAGCAAGGACAATCTCTGCAAGCTACTATGCAAAGCTTAGAACGCTTTTACGCCGAAGGAATGATGGGCGAAATCAATCAAACTTCACAAGGACGAGAAGAAGTCTTAACTGCTTGGCGGCGTCAGTTAGAACGTTTATGGAATGAGGGGTAATTTCGGTTCTTCAGTTTTCATATTCAACCAATTTACAGATATTTTACAGATATATTTATCTATCATGAATCTCGTTGAAATCCTCAAAAAAGACTATCAAAGATTCCCAGTCAATCAAACTTATAGCATTTATGCCCCAGAGGTTTATTTTCAAGACCCGATGAATAAATTCCGTGGTGTTAAACGTTACAAAGCAATGATTAATTTTATCGAAACTTGGTTTTTAAATCCCAAGATGGACTTACATAATATTCAACGTTTAGGAGACACAATCAAAACTGAGTGGACACTCAGTTGGAATACTCCTCTCCCCTGGAAACCACGGATCTCTATTCCTGGTTGGAGTGAATTAGGTCTTAACTCTGATGGTTTGATTATTTCCCATATCGATTATTGGAACTGTTCCCGCTTAGATGTAGTGAAGCAGCATTTTTCCTCTTGAAAAAGTGGATGATTCAAATAATATAATTACCGTCAAAACCTTCATGGTTTGTAGTAAGGACTTTAGTCCTCTCTGACGAGATGCTATGGAAACAAAATCAGGACTGAAGTCTTGTTATTACACTAGATGTAACAACGAAAGCCATTAATTATTATGATGGTTGCAAAAAATCCTGAAATATCTGCTGAATTAACTATATACTACATACAGAATTTGTATAAGATATTTTCTCGATTTAGAAGGGGTTAATAACTACCTAATTTCTGGATAAAATCTCTATGTTCAGCAGACTGCAAACCTGCTTGTAAAACCTTCAACACACCCTGCATATTACCTGCTAATAACTCCGTGGTCGCTAACCACAACCCTGGAAATACCCGACTTCGCAAAACGCCTTCATTGTCAGGTACTAATTCCAAATATTCACCCTGTTCCAGAGAAAACCAAGTCAATTTTTGGTCTAAAACTTGCCAAACAATATATTCTTTGACACCGTTACGACGATAAGCCTGTTTTTTGCCATGAAGATCGATAGCCGCACTACTAGCAGCAATTTCCACAACTAACTCTGGCGCACCTTCAATATAATCATCTTCACTCAGCCGCGTTTGACCACCTGCTTCCGGTTCAATCAACAGAACAGCATTGGGTTGAGGTTCGTTATCTAAGTCTAAGCGGATGGTAGGTTCAACTCCCAACGCTACACCAGAAGTCGCAGCTTCGTAAGTAACTAACCAACCAATAATCCAACCATGCGGTTGACCGTGACTTCGGAAACGCAGGGCAGCAGGCATAATATAGACAATCCCTTCCGTTAATTCAGCTTTTTTCAGGTTAGGGGTGGCATTATAGCGACGCTCAAATTCATAGCGGGTAAGTTTATCGCCATTTTCCAAAGGAGGAATTGTCCAAAGCTGGGAGGGTATTTTCACCATATTTCACCATAATTGTTGTGAAAATGAGCTTGTGTACATCTTAGCGAATTAGGTAAAAACGCTGCCGAGTTGGGAATGAAGGACTTCTGACCTCTCTCCAAACCTCTCTCCTAAAAGGAGAGAGGCTTTGAATTTTACTCTCCAAGGCTAGTAGGGAAGGGGCTGTTCTTGTTAGGTCTAATTTAGTGAAACATTAAGATTTTTTTACAAACCCAACAGAAATGTTGTTGAAATTGATAGCTGTATCCCAAGCAGTAAAAAGGTTCCAGCCATATCGCCTCGCCTAAAACCCGCAACAAACCTTATTTTTTTTCAGCCAGCAGGTTTGAGAAAATCAGAAACGATTTAATAATCAAGCACTTATAAGTAAATGGGCTGAATTAAAGATAATACCTCTCTCCAAACCTCTCCCCTTCTCTATCAACGGTACGCTGGGCGATGCCTACGGCGGTAAACTACGCACCGAAGGGGTTGGTGGTAAGCTCTATCTTATATTTTTTACGCCCACTTACTTAGTTATTTCTGTTTAAAAGGGAGACACAAACATGAAATTGGCTTACTGGATGTATGCTGGCCCAGCCCACATCGGCACTCTGCGAATCGCTAGTTCTTTTAAAAATGTTCATGCGATCATGCACGCCCCACTTGGCGATGATTACTTCAACGTCATGCGCTCTATGCTATCGCGGGAAAGGGATTTTACTCCGGTGACAACCAGTGTCGTCGATCGCAACGTTTTGGCACGCGGCTCCCAAGAGAAGGTGGTAGATAACATCGTCCGCAAGGATGCCGAGGAACACCCAGATTTGATTGTGTTAACTCCCACCTGTACCTCCAGCATTTTGCAAGAGGATCTGCACAACTTTGTCGAACGGGCGCAGTTGGAAGCGAAAGGAGACGTAATGCTAGCGGATGTGAACCACTACCGTTATAACGAACTGCAAGCCGCCGATCGCACTTTGGATCAAATCGTTCAATACTACATTGAAAAAGCTCGGAGGCGAGGCGAATTGGCTGAGGGCAAAACAGCAAAGCCCTCGGTGAACATTATCGGTACTACCACCCTCGGTTTCCACAACAACCACGACTGCACCGAACTGAAACGGCTGATGGCTGACTTGGGGATTGAGGTAAATACCTTAATTCCCGAAGGTGCTTCGGTGAATGACTTGAAGAAGATGTCCCAAGCCTGGTTTAACTTAGTACCTTACCGCGAACTCGGTTTGACCACAGCCCGTTACTTGGAAGAACAATTTGGCACACCTTATATAGACATTACTCCAATGGGTGTAGTGGAAACTGCCCGTTGTATTCGCAAGATTCAGCAGGTAATTAATGCTCAAGGTGCAGAAGTTGACTACGAAGACTTCATCAATGAGCAAACCCTCCATGTATCTCAGGCTGCTTGGTTCTCCCGTTCGATTGACTGTCAAAACTTGACTGGCAAAAAAGCTGTAGTCTTTGGTGACAATACCCACGCCGCCGCCATTACCAAGATTTTGGCGCGAGAAATGGGGATTCATGTTGTTTGGGCTGGAACTTACTGTAAATATGATGCAGATTGGTTCCGCGAACAGGTTAGTGAATATTGCGATGAAGTGCTGATTACAGACGATCATGGTGTAATTGGGGATGCGATCGCTCGTGTCGAACCCTCTGCCATTTTCGGCACGCAAATGGAACGCCATGTTGGTAAGCGCTTGGATATTCCTTGTGGCGTAATTGCTGCACCAATCCACGTCCAAAACTTCCCCATTGGTTACAAACCATTTATGGGTTACGAAGGGACGAATCAGATTACAGATTTGATCTACAATTCCTTCACTTTGGGAATGGAAGATCACCTCTTAGAAATCTTTGGCGGTCACGATACCAAAGAAGTTATTACTAGAGGAATTTCTGCTGATTCTGATTTGAATTGGACAAAAGATGGTCAAGCAGAATTGAATAAAATTCCTGGATTTGTGCGCGGGAAAGTGAAGCGTAATACTGAAAAATTTGCGCGCGATCGCGGTTTTAAAGAAATTAACGCTGAGGTATTGTACGCTGCAAAGGAAGCTGTCGGGGCTTAGATTAGAGTTGAATTGAGAAGATTTAGGGGTGAGGAGTTATGTATACTCTTTACCCTATTTTTTACTTTAGTGATAAAAATTAAATTATGAGATATCATAGATTTAATATTAAGTTTTATATATTTTTTCAATAAGTATTTAAAAGAACTAAATTAAATATGAATGATGACAAAGCAGCATTGTTTGCGGCACTATGTCAGGCTGGTATTAATCACAGTCCAGAAAAAGTTGTGCGGATTGCCAAGCAAACCGATGGCAAAATTGTATTTTTAGAGCAGGGAAAAGCTGGTAGAAGAGGTAGCGGATTAGCCCACATCTTAAATAAACATCAAGATGACTTTGCCAGGCGTGGAATCTCTCAGAATGAAATCCCTGATGCTGTTATAGCTGCTGTGACAAGAGGAAAGTTTCTTGGTTATCAAGGAACAATAGAACCTCGCCGAGAAATCTATGAAGTAATTTTTAATGGACAAACACAATACATAGCAGTGAGTGTGGGCGATAATGGTTATATAGTCGGAGCAAATCCCGCCTCTGTACCATAATTTCACCTGAATAGCTATGGCAGTAAAGATAAAACTAATGGCTGATTATGGGTGCGAACCTTTATGGTGGGCAGATGCTGATAAAGTTGGTAACATCGATCCAGCAAAACTGCCCCTCAGTCAAGAAACCATTAGCCATCTAAGAAAATGGGCATCTGCTTACAATGCAACATCAAATTGGCAAGATCCTGCTAACTCACCAGATTTGAGTGCAGAGGCTGAAGCGGCTTTTGAAGAAGAAGGAATTAGTCTTTGGAAGGAATTGCAAACAGAACTTGCACCGAATTATCAAGTTGTGTATTTCAGTGAGCCATTAGGCAAAGTTTTAACTCATCCTAGTGAATTAGAAGTTTTACGTCCTATTCAGTAATGATTTCACGTAATAGAATATAAATCTAGTGCAGCACCAATAAATTTAATAATGTTAGTTCGGTTTTGTAACAAGACTGAAAAGCTTCTTGCTTTTCAGTCCGTGAGAATTTGTTGCACAGTTGGGTTAACTGAAGCTTAATTTAGTTTTTGTTTTTGGATTTTTTCCCATTCCTCATGAATACTTTGTAATGCCTTCAAGGTACGATTTAAACGAGCTTTCTTTAACTCAGGAGTCTCTTTTTGGAATAAACTCGGAGAATTTATTACTTTATGTAGTTCAGATTGGATGGAATGCAAGCGATCGCTCAAACAGCGTTCAAAGATTTCATCATTACCACTACTCACATTTTCTAATAATTGGCGATATATATACTCTTTAGAACTGATTTGACTATTGAGAGCGGTATTAACAATTTCCTCGATTAACTTGTGGTAGGAGTCAGATAAGAAATTAGATGCTATGGCTGGCGTGGGTTCTGCTGCAAGATTATTTGTTTCAGAAGTAGAGGGATCGGATATTTCTTCTTTAGTTGGCGTTACTAAAGTTTCCTCAGAAGTAGGGGATTCTTCTTTAGTGGGTGTTGGTAAAGTTTTCCGAGAATTTGTAGGTGAAGAATTTGCTTTAGAATTAGATAAATAATAATCTGCTAAAGAGCCACAGAGAAACTCTTCACGAAAGCGGTTTATCTTGGCACGTGACTGGATTTTGTGGTAGCGACGTTTTTGATACCATAAACCAGAAATGAGTAAGCCTGCAATGGCTCCTATGCCAACTCCTGCCATAGCAACCTTGCCATCTTCTAAAGCTTGATTTTGTTGCTCAGATTCGACAGTCGGATTGGAAGATGCACTTTGAGCAATCGCATAGTCACTCGCTGAATTTAGCTGTACGCTAGTAGCGATCGCCGCAGCCGACAGTATAAGTCTAAATATTAACTTTGATTTCCACATAATTTTACAGCTTAAAAATATGTTGTCTATTTCTGGAGACTAACCGCCTCCCCAAGGAGTGAATTGTTAAGAATCAAACTAACTAGATATCTTTTTTACCAAGTAAGTTCCACCCTACTCATATAAAAAATAAACTTTCTCAACAGTAGTTTCCAGAATATTTTCTTATTTTTTAACATTATTTGTTCGTCTAGGAATTTTAACAAAGCCATATATTAATACCATTTCTCAAAGTATATGTATTAGGTACTTCTTAATATGGTTATGATTTATAGCGATCGCGTAATCAAGCAGCATTGAGTTCAGTAGGCAATAGTCGAGGATGTGCGATCGCTGCTAGGTTCTCCCTTGATATCGCAATATTGCTGGGCATAAAGTCTATAAATGACATTAATTTGCAGGTGCTGTAGCAGAATTTGGCATAAATAGCACCAGTACCTCATCGGTAGTGTAGTGTTAGAGATTGTCATAGCCCATTGTAGACATCGCCTCTTGGATTTGAAAAGTATGAGCCAATAAAATGTAAACTTTCAAAGACTTGCACCAAGTTTCTAACTACCTTGCTCTTTAATTTCTCTGTGCGTAGTTCTATTTATAGAATAGGTGCTTCCTCGAAAGCTCAACTTATGAGTTGCTTGTGGTGTAATGATTCCAGTCGATTGCGTATTAGGATCGGCGCCAACAACATAAGTACATCCTCGAAAGCTCAACTTATGAGTTACTGATGGTGTGGTTTCTCGATCTAATTTGGGGTTGAGGTCATGACGATAGGAAGCTCCACGATAGATTAAGTGATAATCTGGTTCCGATTTGGGAACTGGCTGTTGTGTATATTGTGTTTCCCTGCTGACTACTTTGCTTGTATAATACTCGTAGCTTGTACTGATAAGAATAAGAGTTAACAGTAGAAGTAAAATTTGCCAAGGAGCCAACATTAAACCCAAAATCAGGCTGATAGCTGCAAATACAGTTACTAAATGTGAGATTTCATTATTTCTATTTTTGAATAAAAAATAGCCAGTGATGAAACAAACACACGGAAAAATGAAAAAGTACAAAGCCATATTTCCTACATTCGCAACTAAAAGCAAAGGGTTTATAAAGCAGATTGAACTTAATTTTAAAAGTTGTTGTTTATTTTACCTCTAATCAGCTTAAGAAGTTACCGTGCTACTGGAGTAAAAGTTTTACGTTGAGGTATCTGTATTAGCTGCGATCGCAAAGAAAAATTAATACTCAAGACTATCTCAAACCTTTGGCCCGGAGTTCAAGGGTTATGTATTCATTTAGAGAGGTTACAGGCGTGATATGGAGTGGATGCTCAGTGTAAAGCCTTTGCTGAACTATATGAAGATATTACCTTATAGCGATGTCATGTAGCGATCGCATTCCTTAACGCAGAAATTTACTGATAAATAAAAATTAAAAGCGAACAAATATCACAATACAAAATTATTACTTCGGGGATCTAATAGGCAGAATAACCCACTACAGCTTTAACCGATGTGTCTCCGGCAACGAAGTAAAAAAAGCATCATAAAAGCCTCGCAATCTCGCGTATTAAAAAAAAGTATATGCATGTTACTGTTTTAATCTCATTGTCTTCCCTTCGCTCCTTTCCCTATGCATCTGCACTATTTACACCCCCAACACCTTGAAGAATTAGTCAAGAGTAGTGGTATAGACTTACACTTAGTGCATCTCAATTTTAGATCGCTCCAAGGTGTAACAGCTTATGAGTACCTGTTGATTTCTGAGCTACTTCCCCGCACCAATACCGGAATGGTGAAAAGTAGTTGGTTGCAGCGTTATGCTCACATCACAGAAGGTGGTTGGTGGTGTTCGGGACTAGACCCTCTGAATAATTGGCAAATGATGGAATGGGGATGCTTTAAGCCAAACCAACCCCGACAAAATCACAATGGCAAATCCATCAAGTACGAGCATCCTCCCAGCACACCAACGCGGGTGTTTTGTTTGCGGGTAACGTTGCAAGTGTGGCAGCAAGTCGCTGGACGTTACAATCTGGTCATGCCTGATAATATCACCATTACTCCTGATGGGGAGGCTGGAGGCTTTTGGCAATGGGTGATGCAACAGAACATTCCCCTCATCATCTGCGAGGGTGTAAAGAAAGCAGCCGCATTGTTGACGCAAGGATATGTAGCTATTGCTATTCCCGGAATTACCAGTGGTTATCGGGTTGTAAAAGATGAATTTGGTAAAGTTACCCGTCGTCAGCTAATTCCTGATTTAGCCACGTTTGCGATTACAAAGCGCAGCTTTTACATTTGCTTTGATTTTGAAACTCAACCCAAGACAATTGCTGCTGTAAATAATGCTATTTCTCAACTTGGTTGTTTATTCCAGCAAAAAAATTGCCCTGTAAAAGTCATCGAACTTCCGGGTATAGAAAAAGGGGTTGATGAGTTTATTGTTGCTAAGGGTGCAAATAATTTTGAGAGAGTATATCGCCAAAGTGTTGATTTAGAAATCTATCTTGCTCAAACCAGACCTCACACCGAGTTAAGTATTCCTGCTGCACTTACCTTCAACCGTCCTTATATAGGTGAAATACCTTTTCCCACCTCTGGATTAGTAGGAGTCAAATCAGCGAAAGGAACGGGGAAAACTACGGCATTGCAAGGCGTTGTTCAACAAGCAAAAAGTCGAAACCAACCCGTTTTGTTAATTACTCACAGAATCCTACTTGGACGATTCTTGTGTGAAAAAATTGGTATTCAATGGGGAACACATAAAGAAGATGGTGAGAAAAAGATTAATAAAACACTTACCCCTGCTCCTCCCATACTGCGCTCTCTATTCCCTCAGCAATCTCTCGGCTTGTGCGTTGATTCGATTTGGAAACTTAACCCAGAACATTGGCGGGGAGCAATAGTAATTTTAGATGAAGTAGAGCAATCTTTATGGCATCTGTTAAACAGTAATACTTGTAAGCATAAACGGGTAAAAATATTAAAGTTATTCCAGCAACTCATTGCAACAGTTTTAACAAGTGGGGGGTTAATAATTGCTCAAGATGCTGATTTATCAGATGTTTCACTTGAATATTTACAGGGATTGGCAGGAATTAAATTAACACCTTGGATAGTTCTGAATCAGTGGAAGCCTCAGCAAGGTTGGGACATAACTTTTTATGATTCACCGAATCCAACACCGCTAATTCACCAACTAGAATTGGATTTACTTGCTGGACGTAAATGTTATGTTACTACTGATAGTCGGGCTGGGCGTTATAGTTGTGAAACAATTGAACGTTATTTGAAAGAAAGGCTACAAAAATTACGGCGACAATTTCCTAAAACTCTGGTGGTTAGTAGTCACACAACAAATACACCTGGTCACGCAGCAGTTGATTTTATTGCAGCAATCAATCAAAAAATATCTGAATATGACGGCGTTTTTGTTACCCCTAGTCTTGGTACAGGAATTAGTATTGATGTCCAACATTTAGACCGTGTTTATGGCATTTTTCAAGGGGTAATACCTGACTCGGAAGCAAGACAAGCGTTAGCAAGAGTCAGGGATGATGTACCGCGTGTTGTCTGGTGTGCTAAACGAGGTATTGGTTTAATTGGTAGTGGGAGTACAAATTATCGTTTGTTATCTGATTGGTATCAAGAAAATCAAAAAGAAAACTTAGCTTTGCTGAGTCCCCTACATAAAATAGATGTGGATTTGCCCTTAGTTTATGACCCGATTCATTTGCGAACTTGGGCGAAGTTATCTGCAAGGGTAAATGCTTCTATTCGCCTCTATCGACAATCGATGCAAGATGGTTTGATTGCTGATGGGCATCAAATTCAGGTGCGGAGTAATGCAGTTCACAATAATATTATTCGAGATTTACGTCTGGCATTTTTGGCAACCGATGCCGATGACTTAGCGACGCGCCGAAGATTAGTTTTAGAAATTGTCAAGGTTCAAAAAGATTGGGCACAAAGTCGTCAAAAAGCTAAAGAAATTAAACGCAAAATTAAAGAAATTAAGCAGCAAAACCAACTATCGGTAGCAACCGCTGTCGCTAATGCTAAAGATATCGATTATGTAGAATATGAGCAAATGTTACTTAAGCATTCCCTAACGGATGGAGAACGCAACCAAATTAATAAATATGTTCTTAGACAAAGATATGGTGTAAAAATTACTCCTTGGCTGAAGTTGCAGGATGAACAAGGATATTATCGTCAGCTGTTAATTCACTATTATTTAACTCACGAAAGCGAGTATTTTCACGTTAGAGACGAGCAAGAATGGCATCAGCAATTGTCTTGGGGTGAAGGAAAAGTTTTTCTCCCAGATTTAAAAACTTACACGCTCAAAGTTGAAGCTATGAGAGCTTTAGGAATGCTTCAGTTTCTCGAAGAAAAACGCGAATTTACTGAGAACGATACAGATTTAATATTGCTGAAAAATATTGCTTTTCAGCATAGTAAGCATATTAAAAGAGCACTTGGTATTAATTTAGTCGGCGAAAAAGAAAAAGTTTCAGCCATAAAAATACTTGGTCGACTACTAAATCTATTAGGTTTAAAGCTAAAACGAGTAAATCAAGTTTATCAAATTGATTTAGAAACACTATATGATGGCAGAGAGAAAATATTTGCTGTTTGGCATCAACGAGATGAGGTGATGTTGGCTCATGTTAAGAGTGTTGGTTATGAGTTACCTGATTATTCTTCAGACTGCAAGTTTGAAATTATGCAGAGCAACTCTGAAAAGGTAGACGATAAATTATCTTCTACATCTACTCTGTCTTTATCTCAGATATAGCAATTATCAATTGTTTTATCGCAAAAGCATTTTAGGGTTTGTAATCAGGGAACTCCAAAAAAGAAATTATCCAATATTGTGGGGTGGGCATCTTGCCAGTGTCAACTTAAGCTGAAACTCCTTTAAAACCTTGTTTCCAGGCAAAGTCGGGAAATGCTGCTCTGCTGCGAGTCTTGAGGCTCTGCCTCAAGGACGGCATTCCCAGTCTCCGACTGGGAACGAGATAAAGACCATAGGCGATTAGTTGAATCTCGATACTTTAGGCTAGAGAATGTCAAAAGCTAAAAAATTATATGAATGCGGAAGATTTTTTTAAACAAGGATTAAACCACAATTTGCAAGGGGACTATCAAGCCGCGATCGCAGCTTACACCCAAGCAATCAAGTTAAATCCTGATTATGCCGAAGCTTACCATAATTGGGGGCTGATTTTAAGTGGTCTCAAAGATTATCGCACTGCGATCGCTAACTTTAATCGCGCCATCGAAATTAATCCTAGTTTTGCCACAGCCTATTATAACCGCGCTAATGCTCGTTACTTTTTAGCCGATTATGAAGGCGCGATCGCAGATCATAACGTCGCATTACAAATCGATCCCAATCTGGCGCAATCTTACCACAGCCGCGGGAATGCCTACTTTGCTTTGGAAAACTACGACAAAGCGATCGCAGATTATATCCAAACAATCGAAATGAGTACCCAATTAGCTGATAATATCAATATTGATATTGCTAACGCTTATCATAATCGCGGCGTAACTCGTTTTGAACGTGGCGATCGTCAAGGAGCGATCGCAGATTTTCAGCAAGCTTTACAATGGCATCCCCATTTTGCCGCAGCTTACAGCAATCGCGGTAACATCCACCATATTTTAGGCAATTATCAAGAAGCGATCGCTGACCATAACCAAGCATTACAATTAGATCCTAACTTGGCAGAGGCTTATCATAACCGAGGTAATGCCTACTACGCTTTAGCAGATTATCAAAGTGCGATCGCAGATTACAACCGCGCCCTAAAAATCAATCCTAACTTTGCCGGAGCGTACTATAATCGGGGTTTGGTGCTTGCTCACCTCAAAAACTATCAGGAAGCAATTGAAGACTTTAACCAAGCATTAAAGCTGAATCCTGATGATGTGCAAGCTTATTGTGAGCGTGGTCTGGTTCGTAGTACTCTTGAGGATTATGAGGGTGCGATCGCAGATTATGACCAAGCATTACAAGAAAACCCGACTCTCGCTTTAGTATATGGCTTTCGCGCAAATGCTCGTCGGCGATTAGGAGATTATCAAGGTGCAATTGAAGATAGCAATCGCCTATTACAACTCAATCCTAATTTAGCAGAAGGATATTGCGATCGCGCGGCGGCTCGTCGTTCTATAGGAGATTATAAAGGTGCAATTAAAGATTACGATCGAGCATTGCAAATTAATGATAACTTAGCCGCAGCTTATTATGGTCGGAGTATTGCTCGTGAAGCCCTGCAAGATTTACAGGGTGCAATTGATGATAACACTCAAGCCATAGAGCTTGTTCCTGACTTTTCTCAAGCGTATTGCAATCGGGGAAATGCTCGTCGTCTTTTAGGAGATGAACAAGGAGCGATCGCAGATTATAACCAAGCATTAAAAATTAATCCTGATTTAATTGAAGCATATTACAACCGAGGTTCCACTCATTATGCTTTAGAAGCTTATGAAAGTGCGATCGCAGATTACACCCAAGCTTTGCAAATAAATCCCCAATCTGCTGCATTTTACAGCGATCGCGCTAATGCTCGCTATGCCCTAGAAGATTATCAAGAAGCAATAGAAGATTACAGTCGAGCGATCGCGATCGACCCCAGCTTTGCCGAAGACTGGTACAATCGAGGTCGTAGCCGTTCTCTGTTGGGAGATTTACAAGGAGCGGTTGCAGACTTAAACCAAGCCTTACAGCGTCAGCCTAATTGGGCTTCAGCTTACATCCTGCGAGCAGATGTCTACCGGAATTTGGGAGACTCTCAAGGAGCAATTAGAGATTTTCAGAAATCCGCAGACTTATATTACCAAGAAGGAAATATCCAATATTACCAACAAATTATTGAGCTAATTGAACAGCTTAGATGAGGGGATTTGTCATTTGTCATTTGTCATTTGTCATTTGTCATTTGTCATTGGAAAGAGGCGGAGGGGAAAGAGGTAATTTTATTCTCCCTCCAGCCCCCTGCTTCTTACCCACTTTCTACTCTTTTGTTTCTTCAAAACGAAAGCGTTCCATAAAGCGGCGGTCAATCCAATCTTTGTAATGCCACAATAGTTTGTAGGGTGGTAAAGTAAAAGTGCCTCGTGTTGCGATCGCTTGTTTGTCTCCTGTACCAATTAAACTCAAATATTGTTTCTGTGGCTTATAAGGTTTGAGTGGCTTGCCTAATAAAATTCGCTGTAAATTCTCAAACAAAGGTTTGCCTTGTCTAACAGCAAATACCCCGGCTTTCGGACGTGGATGATTTACTATTGTGGCAATGTCACCAGCAGCAAATACCTGCGGGTGCGTTTGAGATTGCAACGTATCTTCTACCAAAATAAAACCTTGCTCATCAGTTCCTAGTCCAGCGTTCTTTAACCATTCGGGTGCTGATGCTTGTGTTACCCAAAAAATTTTATTGCACTCTACTGTCAAACCAGATTCACATTTAATTTCAAATACTTCTTTAGCTTTATTATGGGCTTTAGGTGCAATTTTACACACAGATTCTCCCAGATGTAACTTAATCCGTCGGTCAGTTAAAATTTGCTGAAGTTGATGCCGCACTGATTGATGATAATTGGGCATCAGTTCTTGTCCGCGCTGGAATAAATGAATTTCTAGGTTTTGAATAGGTTGTTGAGTTTTATCCAAAATCCGATGTAAACAAGATTGCATCGATAGCGCTAATTCTACACCGCCAGCGCCACCACCGACGATCGCAATCCTAATTGGTTCTTGAGGATTTTTACCTACGGTTTCAATTAGTTCATACCAATGTTCTAATAACTGCGATACTGGTTTAGCTGCGATCGCATATTCTGCCGCACCTGATACAGACAGTATGGCCGGAGTGCTGCCAATATCAATAGACAGCACATCAAAATCTACCGCAAGTCCGTTATCACAAAGAACTTTGTTATTTTTTAAGTCAAGGGCAACTACTGTGTCAATATACAATTGTACTTGAGCAAAGTTCGCCAAGGGTTGCAAGTCAATATGACATTCATTGTGGCTGTAAAATCCGGCAATATGTCCTGGTAACATCCCAGAGTAGGCTGTCTCTGATGCTGTGGTAATCAGTATCAAACGTACTCCTGTTAACGGTTTGATACCGAACATTTTTATAACAATAGCATGGCTGTGACCGCCACCAATTAATACCAGATTTTTAAGTATTGGTTGTATATTTTGTTGGGTTTTAATAGTCATCTTTAGTTAATGAATGATTATAAATAAATCAGAATTATCATGACGATAGTTAATTGTCCGTGAAGAAGAAAGACTAGTAACTACAACTGATTATTGGGAATGGCAAGAGTAGGTATGCTTATGTTTACTTACTCAGAAGTTATATTTTCCATTTTGTTGATTACATAAAGAAATTTCAGGACTAAATATGTATTAAACAATAGCATACGTAAATAATTTATTTAATAAAAATTAGATATTAAAATTCATTTTCGTTAATTATTAATGTCTTGAATGCCATGAAAAACATTTTATCAAAAAGTCACATCCAGCTATCCCAAATGTTCCTGCGGATACCTGTTTCCCAGAATCAAGTTAAACAAAATCAGCATCAGTCGCTAAAACGACGCTTAAGAATAGCAAGCGAACAACTAGAAAATAACACTATAGAAATCAGTCTAGCTATAATTAATGATTTGGAACAAATTGCTTATACCTATCCACAGTACCATTGGACGATCGTAGATATTCTTACTAGTTTTGTACGAAAAAATGCTCCTTATATGCCCCAAGAGGAAGTAACGAACTACCTGTCAACAAAAATTCGTTTAGATATTCAAGCCGCGCTGACTGTTATCGCTAGAAGAGATGCAAACAAAGACCCAGTAAATGAGCAACTTGATTTGAGCTTCACGGATATCAGAGGAGCAAACTTGAAAGGGGCGAATCTACAACAGATAAATCTCTATCAAGCTAATCTAGCTGGGGCTAATCTTAGAGAAGCTAATTTAGCGGGGGCAATACTTAGTGCAGCTAATCTAGAAGGAGCTAATTTATATCTAGCGAACTTAGAAGGAGCAATCCTCAGTGCAGCTAATCTAGAGAAAGCTAACCTTTCTGAAGCTAACCTGCATCGTGCCAGTTTATATCTAGCTAGCTTGCATGGAGCAATTCTCCATAACACCATACTTGATAAAGCAAACCTCAGAGAAACCAAATTCTCTGAGTAATATCATATTCGCTTGATTACTTATTGAAAAATGTTTCCCTACTCTTTAGTAGAGATACAACTAATTGCGTCTCTCATGATTCTCTATTTTCAGCGTAATTCGTAATTTTTGTAGCGCAAGCGTTTCTTAATGTGTGACGTAAAATTATATTAGATATAATTCCTTAGTTCAATGAGTGTTTTGACACCTGTTATAAATTTCTGCTAAATGCTATACTATTTTTCCTCAACATCTAAGTAATAATTCTAGGTTGTAAGGAAAATTTTTACCATGTCTTCTAAAAAGACAGACGCTCTTTTGAATTGGTTGATAACTTTAACAGCCATATTTGGCTGCTCGTTGACTGTAATTTTCTTTGCCTTGTCCAATATTAAAGAATTGTCAATTCAAGAAAAAATCCAGTATAGAAACCAAGCTTTAACAACTACTGCAATAGTTTTTCTCGCATCGGCAGCAATCTTTAATACTTATTATGCAGCAAGGCGTGCCCAAGCGATGCAGAAGAGTGCGATCGCATCTGAGAAAAACTTAGAAATTGGCTTGCAAAATGCCAAACTCAATCAAGATAGATTGATTGCAGAGCGCTTTATGGGCGCAACTGCCCAGCTTGGCCATGAAAAGGTTGAAACCCGGACAGGCGCAATTTACGCTTTAGAAAGGGTTGCTCAGGATTTTCCTCAAGAACACTGGACAATTATGGAAATTCTCACTGCCTTTGTGCGAGAGAATGCGCCTATCCAGCACGTAAAAAGCGAGCAACAAAAGCCGGAATATCAAGGAGCAGTTTACTCAAGTAGGCGTAGAGGTGGGTCGCGTCCAACGCCGCAGTTAGAGCAAAATCTCCATGAAGAATTTCCCAAAATACGCACCGATATTCAAGCAGCCTTGACTGTTATCGGCAGGCGTAATTTACTCGAAGACCCAAAAGATCAGAAACTTGATTTACGTAACACCGACATTAGACAAGCAGACCTGCTAAAAACTAACTTGCAACAAGCAGACCTGCGTGGGGCTGACTTGAGTGGGGCTGATTTGCGTGGGGCTGACTTGAGTGGATGTGATCTTAGCGGCGCTAAACTCATTAGGTCGATTCTTTATGAAACCAAATTACTAAAAGCTAGTTTATATGGAGCCAACCTTTGTTGGGCTAACCTGAATCGCACTGACCTCTCTGGAGCAAACCTGCGTTCAGCCAACCTGTCTGGTGCAAGTCTGCGGGCTGCTAACTTACAGGGAGCGAATCTTTATAAAGCTAACTTGCAACAAGCGACCTTAAAAGTTGCTAATCTCTCTGGAGCAAAGTTGTTTTTAGCTAACTTGCAAGGAGCAAAATTGGGTAAAGCCAACCTGCACCAAACGGGTTTGATTGGTGCCAACCTCTGTGGAGCGAACTTAAATGGAGCTAACCTTTCTGGAGCTAATTTGAATGCAGCTAAACTCCATCAAACAGAAGTATATTTTGCCAACCTCTCAGAAGCTAGCTTAACAGAAGCTGACCTATATCAGGCTAATCTGATTGGAGCGAACCTTTATAGGGCAACCTTTTATCAAGCTAACCTGACTCAGGCAAACCTCATGGGAGCTAACTTGTCACAAGCTAATCTCAATGATGTCAAATTGGAAGGGACAATTTTGACAGGAGCGAAAAATTTAGAGTTACATCAGATTAGAGAGGCAGTTGGCGATCGCACCACTCGCCTACCTGATTATATCGAAGCACCGGCACATTGGCGGCAATTGGGTTAAGCGATCGCAGCATCATTAGTTATTTAGGCGAGTTATTTAGGCGCATTCTACCGTTTTCACTTCATGCTATAGTTTTATACCAAAAGTCTCCCTAACAATTCTGGAGATAAAGGAGATGAAACCTATGTCTGAGAACAACACAGACATACCAAGAAATTTGTTTATAGTTCTAATTTTATTTATTGGATTGTTTATTCATTTAGCGAAAAACAAGAAATAGAAATAGATGAGAGTACTGCTACCCTCTATGGCTTGTAGGAGAATATAGAAGAGAACAATCTTGCCTACAGTATTAATCAACGTTGATAAAAAACCATGCAATCAGCTTTACGTATCACAACCAAAGTTTTACCAGGAAACAAAATAGAAATTGAAATTCCAGAAGCTGAAATAGGCGATAGCGTTGATGTATTTGTGATTTTACCAGAAAAAGCTGAACTCAAACATCGTTCTGTACTGGACATTATAGAAGAAAGCCGTTGGAGACACCCTTCTCGAACTGCTGAGGATATAGACAGACAACTACAAGAAGAACGCTTATCATAATTAAAAATTAGTAGACCAAATTAAACTTATTCTTCTGGCGATCGCACAATCATCCTACCGGAAAATCTTCAACCACCTGAACATTGGAAAGCTCAAGTTTCACCTTTAGATACTGAAACTTTGAACCTTTGAGCATCATCGTCAAACCTCTAAGCTTCATCGTTGAACCTTTAATATCATGTCCGCTTGATTACTTACTAAACCCCAAGAACCCCACCCCGCCAAAGCTATGCTTTGTCTCCCCTCCCCGCAGGCGGGGAGGGGCTGGGGGTGGGGTGCAATGACTGTGGGTATCATAACTAATTACCCAGACTTGATATAAGACAAAAATAATCACTCAATCTGAAGAAGTTTTTTCCGAAATAGCCGCTTTATCGTCTGTATAATCACTGAAATGGGCAAGAGCGTTAAGCTGATTTCGGGTAATTTGTGATGAAACTAGATTTAGTCAGGTTTTTTCAAGCTTGCAACCCCAGTAAAACTCTGGTCGTGAGCAAACCGGAGGATAGACAATATTATATTGATTTCTCTAAAGTGCGTGGTGCCAAGATTATTGAAGAACTTGGGCGAACTATCACCCGCCTTTCACCTGAGCAGCCTACTTGTCAATTGTTTACCGGACATATCGGTTGTGGCAAATCCACTGAATTACTGCGGCTAAAGGCAGAGTTAGAGCAACAGGGATTTCATGTGGTTTATTTCGAGTCTAGCCAAAGCCTGGATATGGCTGATATTGATGTTACAGATATTTTATTAGCAGTAGCTCGTGAGGTTAGTCAAAGTCTGGAAGCAATAAAAATTAACCTCAAACCAGGATACTTTAAGAATCTGTTTACAGAAATTTCTGAGTTTTTGCAAACGCCGCTAGATATAGGCGTTGAGGCGGAATTATCTGTAGGTATTGCCAAGATTACCGCCAAAACTAAAGATAGTCCCAAACTTCGCTCTCAGTTACGGCAATATTTAGAACCGCGCACCAACGGCATTTTAGAATCAATTAACAAAGAATTGCTCAAGCCTGCTAGAGAAAAACTCAAGCAGCAGGGTAAAAAAGGACTGGTGGTAATTATAGATAATCTCGACCGAGTAGATAATTCTCAAAAACCTTCCGGTCATTATCAGCCAGAATATCTCTTTGTAGAACGAGGCGAACAGTTAAACCAGCTAAATTGTCATGTTGTTTATACGATTCCCTTAGTGTTGATTTTTTCCAACGCTTTAGGAAGGTTAACTAATCGCTTTGGCATAGACCCCAAGGTTTTGCCGATGGTTCCTGTGGAATTACAAGATGGTTCGCAATTCTCACAAGGAATTACGCTGCTGCAAAAGATGGTTATGGCGAGGGCTTTTCCTGGTGTCAGTTGGGAACAAAGTCTGAATTTAATTACTGAGGTTTTTGATAGTCCTGATACTTTAGAGCGACTTTGCCGAGTTAGCGGTGGTCATTTGCGTAACTTGTTGATGTTACTGTTTCGTTGTCTTCAGCAAGAAGACCCACCTTTATCGCGGGAGTGTGTGGATAGAGTGATTAAACAACGCCGCAATGAGCTAACTTTGGCAATTACGCCCGATGAATGGGAATTACTGCGTGAGGTAGCGCAAGAGAAAAATTTAAGAGGTCATGAAAGATACGAACTTTTGCTCCGCAGTATGTTTGTATTTGAATACCGAAATGAAGATGGTTCGTGGTTTGATATCAATCCGATTTTGGCACAAGCCAAAGAATTTAGGTTATAAATCGGCGTATATGAACAATTACCCCCCTTACTCCCCCCTTATAAAAGGCTACGGTGTACACACAGGTCGAATTACCCCCCTTAGTCCCCCCTTGCAAAGGGGGGAAACAAGAAAAATCCGGTTCCCTCCCCTTTGCAAGGGGAGGGTTAGGGTGGGGTAAAACCCTGGTTAATCAGCTATTTCAGACTTGTGTGTACACCGTAGCCTTAAAGGAA
>NZ_JAVRCE010000083.1:0-31719 GCF_034530915.1 Nostoc sp. DedQUE09 | reverse complement strand
TTTTTTCTTTTAATCCTTTTATTCAGAATACTAGGAAAGTGACAAAAGAGGGTTACAGCAGTTTTCAGGTAAATAGACCACAGTGATTGAACCAACCGAAAGTATCATCCTCGGTAATAGAATTTACAACTTCAGCCATTGCTTGATTGAGCGATTCAGAAGTACGCGCCTCACAGGAACGAAGAAATTGCTTGAGTTTAGACCAACAAAGCTCTATGGGTGATAGGTCAGGAGAGTAGGGAGGTAAAAACTTGACTTTTGCACCCACTGACTCAATTGCAACCCTTACACGTTCAGCATGATGAACCTTAAGATTATCCATTACGACAATTGCTCCTTGCCATAATTGAGGTGCTAAGACCTGAGTTACATACGTTAGAAATACCTCAGTATTTGTACTTCCTGGCACAGTCATCGCAGCAACTAGTCCATCGATATTTATTGCACCAATCAAAGAAACATTCCTACCCTTGGTTCCAGGAGCATTACCAACTGCACGTTCGCCGTTTACTGCTCGAGCAAACAAGCGTGACATTGATAAATTCAATCCGGCTTCATCGACAAATACCAAATTTCGCACGTCAACTTTATCTAACCAACGGCGATAGTCATGTCGTAATTCTGTACTCGTGGTGTATCCTGCTCACTCGCGTAAAGAGTTTTTTTTACAGCGTAAGCCTAATTTTTCTACCGCCCGATGCATTGTAGTAATACTTACCTCAATCCCTGTACGTTCTACAAAGCGATCGCACAATTCTGTTAGCAACAAATCATTTTTCTCTTCCACCCAAGACTTAATCATGCTTAGATGTTCATCCTGAATTGTCGGCTTTTGGTATCCTCCACGTTGTTTTGCTTCAATTTGCCCACTTTCATGATAATGACGCAGCAAATTTCGTACAAACGACAAGCTGACCTTAAATCTTTGCGCCACCTGCCGTTGAGAACCTTCTTTTGCTAACCAAGCTGCAATCACGCGACGACGCAAATCCTCTGAGTAAGATACTGGCATCGAATCAAACAATTACTTCATATTTAGGTTACTGTAGTTTGTGGTTCAATTACCTGAAAATTGCTGTAAATATTGAAAGATAAGGAGCGATAGTCTCTGGTAGTCTATGCTATTGTCTTCAATACATTCAGCGATCGCAAGCAACAATAAGATTTATCAACGAAGTGTTGATGACGAAAGTGCCAAAATAGCAAAAATTGGACAGCACAAAATTTTCTGGCGATCGCTCTTAACGTTTTAAATACTTATTTAAATACTTAATATTAGTTAATCTTAGAGATAGTTGGTAACAAAAATTTTTAACAGAAGTTCCCAAGCGATAACATTTGCGGACGATATCTAAGGCAAAGTATGGTACGCGCAGTCGCAGTGGGTAAAACACGGGCAGATATAACCAGTAGTAAGCCTTTTTTAGGTTATTCCACTTTGAGCAAGCTTCTTGATGCAGGAAATCTGATATGTCTACGACTAATCCTCTGCCTTGGTACATCATGACATTACGCCCGTGGACATCATGAGGGTAGAGTCCACGACTTCGTGCATAGTCAAGAGCTTCATCAATATCCTTTATTACCTGCTTGGGAATTAGTAAACCAAAGTGCATACAATCGTAGAGGGTTGTTCCATAAAGCCGTTTCAAGACTAAAAATCCATCTTTAGCGTACAAACACTCAGAAAAAGCTGGATGATAACCTAGACGACGGTAAACTTCTACTTCCTCTTCAAAACCTGGCCGTCCTGGGGCATAAATCTTAACTACATAGTCAGGGGAATCGGGGTGATAAAATACTGCGGCGTAATTTCCTCTGCCAAGCAGCCGCCAAGGTTGTGGAAGATAGCTTACCTTAATTGGATCGCAGGGATTGACACTTTCAATCTGTAATCTAGGCAGTAGTTCCTGATAAATGTTTTTGACTAACTGTTTTAGGGGCAATTTGTCCATATTAATTCCTTAGCCAATTTACGAGGTTTGGGAATAAGGTTGACTTGAGTGAATTACGACCTAAATGATACCGTTGCAACTTCTCGTTAACGGTAGAGATGGCAATTTTTATCTACAACTCATGCGATATTGATTTTTCTACCAACAATTCTGATGCTGCTTCACCCTCACCCAGGTTATCAGAATTAACAGATTTAGAAAAACCATCTGCTACATCTTTGATAAAACCAGCTACAGGTACCGCAACTAGTAAACCCAAGACTCCGCCAACATTGGTTCCTACAAGCAAAGCAATTAATACCCATATTGGTCTAATACCAGTAAACTTACCCAAAAGACGTGGTGCGATCGCCTGATCGATTAACTGATCGATAACAACAGCTACCGCAAAAACCTTAGCTGCTAGCCAAAAGTCATGTGACGCTATTATTAAAGTTATTAAAACCAGACTGACGACATCACCAAAAGGAATTAAGCTCAAAAGTCCAACTCCCAAACCAAAGAGTAAACCAAACTGGACTTGAAAAGCTAAAAACAATAATGTTATTGAAACACCCATCAGCAAAGCCAAAGTTCCCTGACCAATTAAGTAATTTTGGAAGTTTTGCTGAATAGACTGGCTTATCTGCTGGGCAATATCTCCAGGTAACTTCTTAAATATCGCCTCCCAAATTCTTGGGCCATCTAACAACAAGTAAAAAGTTAGCACTACTGTGATTAATGCCTCAGAAATACTATCAATTGTATCTATAATAATACTTAAAAGTTTATCTGAGACAAATTCTAATTCATTAGGTAATTGGTCAGTAACTTGTGCTAATAGCTGACTTAGATTCACATTTATTTTATGTTTAAACAACCAATCATTTACAATCTGAAGTTTTTCTTCGCTAGAATCAATCCATCGAGGAAAAACTTTAACCATTTCATTAAATTGCTCTAAAACAATGGGTACTAAAGTGATACCCAGAGCCACAACAATTACCAATGCTAATATAAAAACTAATGCTACTGCATAGCTGCGTTTAACTTTCCGTCGTTGCAGAATCGAAACAGGATAGTTTAAAACGAATGCAAGCAAAGTAGCCAATACAACAATTGTCACAACAGGTTGAAAGTTTTTCACCAACAAAAATGCTAGCCAACCATTGAGGAATACTAGAGGAAATAACAACGTAAAAATTAACCATCTAAGTAGTTGATTCAGGGGAAAATTCATAATTAATTTCAAAGCGAAAATTATTCTATTTACTAGATTGAACCGAGTAATTAAATCTGTTAAACAGGAAGTAGAAAAGAAAATATTTCCAGATTCTCCACTTCACATTATTTAAATGATTAACTTTCAGCAAAAGCTGAAAATTGCTCCTCATTTATTCGCCCTGCCTGATACAGAGTATTAGTAATTTCCGAAATAGTTAAAACCGCATAGCTACGATAACCATTTTGCTGTAACCTATCTTTCACCCCCTGTTCGTGATCGATAAATACCACAATATCATTAACCTTTAATCCAGCTGATTCCAACTTTGCTGCCCCTTCCATGACACTTTTGCCGCTAATGAGAATATCGTCAACCACTACAACTGTTTCACCAGGATGAAAGTTACCCTCAATTACTCTCCGAGTTCCGTGTGCCTTTACCTCTTTACGCGGGAAAATCATCGGACAATGAAGGCGCAAAGCTAAACCAGTTGCAGTTGGTAATGAACCATAGGGAATACCTGCTAATCTATCAAAATTGAGGTTCTTCAAAATATCCTCATAAGCTGTGAGAACTTGATTAAAAACTTGGGGGTTGGAAATAATTTTGCGTAAGTCGATGTAATAAGGAAATATAGCTCCTGATGCTTGAACAAAGCTGCCAAACATAATGCAGTCAATATCATAAAGTTGTAAAATCAAATCTTGGTGAGGGTGCTGATTGAGTAAACAAACATCAGGAAACCACACAGAACAAGTAGAATTTTCGTAAATAATTTCAGTTTTGATTTGATTAATTTCTGCACGTAGAGACTGAACTTCCTCTGATAATTGCGTATTTCCCAACATATCTTGAGGAACCGGGATCAGTAAACCATCACCATTACTATTCAAGCCAGCTTCTAAAATTTGCTTCAGGTTTTGTCCCTCCGCCCAGATGCTACGCGCCATAATAATTCGTTCAGGTGCAACTGCTCGAATAAGTGCTAAAACTTCAGGATTTGTAGTTCCCACTTCTAAACCCAATTGTTCTGGAGTACCCCAGGTTTTGGATTCTTTTACTACCTGTAAATAAAGGGGTGATTCGTTTGTAGGATATTGCTGTAGAGCTTGTGCACCTGGATTAGAAGTACAGCATAAAATAAACACCGCTTTATCAGGATAGACCAAAAAAGGTGCTACATGATCTTGTCCTGTATAGGGACTGAGAGTGATTGCGTCCACTTGCCATTGTGTAAACACAGTCTGGGCAAAGATGGTACTAGTATTTAAGTCACTGTGTTTAGCATCTAAAATCACTGGAATATGGGCTGGAATAGCTGCTAAAGTTTTGTACAGCAGTTCTAAACCAGGAATACCTAAAGCTTCGTAAAAGCCAAGTGTCGGTTTATAAGCACAAACGAAATCAGAAGTTTCTGCAATAATGAATTGTAACCACTTTTCCAAACCAGCGATGAGTTCTTCAGATTCATAACGCCCAGGCATCATCTCTGGATTTGGATCGAGTCCTACAAATAGTAAGCTTTGATTTTTTAAGATATTTCCATTCAATTTATCAAAATAATTCATTTTTTGTTTAAAAAAAGATTGTTTATTAAAACATTGATTCTGTTAATTCCGTACCACCAGCCTTACGCCCTAATTGATAGTGAATTACTACAAATAAAATAACCATCGGCACTGAGGCAAAGTGAACAATTCGCAATGCTTGCCAATCGCCAAAGCAATCCACAATCCAGGGAAATTGAGCAGGTTTATACATTCCTATCCCTGTAAATAATGCCAGCAGCAAAATAGGAATAATTGCTGTATAAGCAATCCGATGCCAAGCATAAATTAGACGTTGGGAATTTTGAGTTTTTTGTAATGCTTTCAAGTCATTAGCACCGACAAAGCGATGTCGCCAGCGTCGGGTAATTAAAATGTAAATTCCATACCACAACAGATTCAGCGAGAATAGCCACATTCCTGCAAAATGCCAGTGTCTACCTCCTGCAAGCCAACCTCCTAAAGTAAATATCGGAGGAATGTGCAGACCTGCGCGTCCACCAAAAACAGGGTTGGCGTTGTAAATTTGTAGTCCACTGGTGAGCATGATAAATAGACTAATGATATTACACCAGTGGAAAATTTTGGCTCCTATTGCTTGAGTGGGTCGCTTTCGAGTTGGAGAGGGAACGTAGGAAGTCATAAATTTTGACTGATAAAATTTGCTGTTTATCTGTCTTGGGTAAATAGCCCAGCAAGTTTGGAGGTAGGCATTGCTTACCTTTATTTTCTCATCATTAGATTCAGTATTCTGACATTAATGGTCTACCATCTGCTGTTTTAACTGTCAGTTTAGGTATGGCTAGGGTTATTCTCAGCTAAATTACGCCTAATGTAAATTAAATCGGTTGAGATTGGAAAGTGAGAATATCGATACGAAAACTGTGACGAAGCAATAAAAGTAGCAGGGTAAGCTCATCTAATTTAGTATAGAGTCAGCTTGACAAATTAAGTAAAATAAGCTTAAACAAAGTTATAAAAAAAGCACTTGCTCGGAAGTCAAGTGCTTTTTAAGATAGCTGATAAAATTTTGTGCAGGCTTTTTTTAAATCAACAAATAGTGCGTAGGCGTAGTCCATCGCAGGCATCGCTAAATCTAGCTGACCTTGCCAAAGAAATGTTTCTGCGACTTTAAGACGTTTGAGTGAACCATCAACCTTGTACAGATTCTCTTAGAGCCAGGCAGTACGCAATACTTTTCGGATAAATCCAACAATCTCTCTTTTGGTCTGGGTAAAGGTTAAAGGGTAAGGGGTAAAGGTAAATATCAAACCCTTTCCCTTTCCCCTTTCCCCCTTAACCGAAAAGTATTGAGACAGTACGGACTCAATCGCGTGGCTTTGAATGCAGAACAAGTGATCGCGTCGTTGGGAGTTCGAGCAGCAGTAGCGGTTTAGTCTCGAAAGTGAAAAAGGCGATTGCACACCAAAAGAATTGCGATCGCCAACAAGTTTAATCTCGAATAAACACAATCATGGCAAAAAGTGCAGCAAGTAACCTCTTACTTGAAGTAGGTGACTGTCAAGACAAGATTCTCCTACCTGCTACAGATGCGGATGCAGAGGTGTAAGAAATCGTTGAGGTCAAGTTTAATCAGGAGACAGAATAATGCAACCAACAATATCAATTCCACACGGTTGGAAAGACCCCCGCTTCACTTTAGGACAACGTACAGAAAAGGGAATTATCATCAGCATCAAGTATTACCTAACCGACAGCTTTTAGCCCATGAATACGATGAAGAGTGGGGTGATATAATCATGCCTGATATCAATTCTCCAGATGAAGAAAATCGCTTGGAGAACTAGCTTTAACTACTGACACCACACGATTTGAAAACACTCTTAGAAGCAGAGATTACCAAACATTTAAGTAAGTAGGTGCTAAAAAAAACAACTAAGTTAAGAAGGGTAAAGGTTAAGGGTAAAAGGGAAAAACCTTTACCCTTTAACCTTTTCCCTTTACCCATACAAAACTTTGTATAGTTCGGTTTAATTGTGCCAACCTACTTACATCAAGTTGAACTGCTAACATACGAATTAAAAGCAATTCCTGGCACTGTCATAAATAGCTAAGTCGAACACTATCCAGTATCAACGCAATTTTTAGCAACAACAACGCAATTATGGAAACTATCACCATCAACAATAGCGTCTTTCTCATTCCAGCTACCCAACCTAAACTACAAGCAAACTGTGCTAAGAAATACGAGCAATTTTTCTCGATTGTCCTCCAAAACTGACAATCCTAGAGGCACAAGCTGGCGGATATCTCATGCAAGGGCAAAATCAAACAACAATACCACAAGGTAAAAAGCGGTAAATAGTACTCTTGCTGTTGTGGGTAAGGAGAATGTGGCTTTGTCAAGAACCTTGCTAACCAAGCTAAAGGTATAGCAAAAACAGCGGTACTTATGGAGCGAACTATTTCATATAACTGTGCAAATTGTAACTCACTAACTCCACTCCTTACCCAGTATAGAAGAGTAGAGTAAACCACTAACCAAGCAATCATTACTATCCCGAATCACTGGACATCACCAAAATACTCCTTAGAGCGTGCTACCGCTAATAGCACTCTAAAACACTGTTTGGCGCAGTTCTGGAAATACTTTGGAGACTTTATTCAGAAGATAATCGCCATAAGTCCCGCGACATTCGTGGACACTGGCTTTATCCCAGCGATCGCTTTGATCGTCATTCACTACTATGCCGTTGGGTTCAATGGGTTTGACTTCAATGTTGAAATTGGGATCAAAGAAAAATGGAAATGACAAGCGATTACTTGTTGATAGGTTCTGAACGCGGTGGGGTGTTGAGCGATACAGCCCTCGTGTCATACGATCGAGCATATCCCCAATGTTGCATACGAATGAACCAGGAATAGGAGGTGCATCTATCCAACCAGACTTTAATTTGACTTGTAATCCACCGACATTATCTTGTTTTAGTATAGTCAATACTCCATAATCTGTATGTTCGCCAACGCCCCATTTAGATTCAGATAATGATGAATTAGGAGGGTAATTGAAAATCCGAAATAATATCAATGGGTTTTTTGTATAACAGTCTGCAAAGTAGGACTTTTCTAACCCCAAACTTAGAGCAATACCAGCCATTAGGGTATGTCCAAGTCTAGTCATTGAGTCTATATAATCCAGCACTGTTTCCCTAAATTGTGGAATATTGGATGGAAAAAGATTTCGACCGTGCATTGGTACACCAGTTTTCACAAGTGGGTGGTCTTCTTCTAGTTCTGTACCGAAGTAAATACCTTCTTTTAAGTCCGGTCTACCTGATGTCAACTCATTACCCACGGGGAAATATCCTCGCCATGCTTTACCACCAAGAGCCATACGAATCTTCATTTTTGTTTCTACATCCTGCGCGAAAAACTGTTGGCTGAGATGTTCCAATTGCTTTTGTAGTTGCTCATCAACTCCATGTCCGACGATATAGAAGAAACCGTAATCTTGGCAAGCTTGTCTAATTTGGTCTGCAATTACATCCGAATAGTTGCTAGTTTGAGAAACCAATGGACTAATATCAATGACGGGAACTTCTGAAAACTCTTTATCCACAACTTGTAAGATTGTCATAAGCTAATCAGCATTTAAATTGCAACTATACTACTGTTCTAGGTGAGCAACCTAAGAATTTAAAAATTTCTTGTTGTGTTCTGCCATCGTTTTGGAGCAGAATAATTAGAATCCTTTCTCTGACATGGGGTAATTCGCTCTCTTTTAGAGTACTGTAATGCAGAATACGTTAATCCCCAAGGACGACAAGGACAATCTTGTGCGTAAAAATGCGATATATTATGGTGTTGAGCCGAGATGTTGGAGTGAACTTACACCAGTTAACCAATCATTCTCATAATGAGAATTTTTATGTGGCTGTATGCCTGCTTGCTTTTTACTCTTGTTCATGAGACTATAAGCTTCATAAAAAATACGTTATTTTGACCGACTAACAGTATTTTACAAGTAGTCCCAGTGATTAAAACAAGCAGTAGAAAGTAGAGGACGTAATATCTCAGCTTGAGCTGGAACCTACAAAACTAGAGATATACGGTTTGCTTCAGTAGCAAATACATTAAGAAAGCGACGAATTGCACACCTTTGTCACAACCAGAAGCAACCTGTGAAGAAGTCCTCAAATCCATGCAGAAGACTTATCTAATTTTTTAATGCGTTAGTCTTGGGGCGATCAAAATATGACATCATCAAAGACCTCCAACACGCTCGATCCCTTTGAAGCATCAATCGGTACGCATAACTCCTTTGTCAGCAACGTCTGGCGACTGCGGCACTGGATGGCTCCGTACCGCTGGCGCATTGCGTTAGCGCTGCTGTTTGCTATGCTCTCGGCAACCGCCGCCGTGTTGGTACCAATCGTGGTTAGTCGAGTGGTAGTGGACGGTATCCTAATGCACAACTACCGGACAGATTTGCCAGACTATGGACAAACAGCGTTAATCCACTGGTTGGCGATCGCGCTGGGCATCAAGCAAATAATCGCAGCCTGTATAGTCGGCTTGCTCTGGGTGCTGCTGTGGTCTGGTTTTGGGTACGCCTTCCGCGCCCAGTTGTCCCTTTCGGCACTGTTGGGTCTGAGCGATCTGCGCCGCGATCTGTTTGCCCATGTCGAGCGTCTGCCCGCTGCTTTTTATGACCGGGTTATGGTTGGGCAGGTATTGACTCGGATCACCAATGACATTGAGAGTCTGTCCGAACTGCTGACTGGTGTCGGCGCGCTGGCTGGAGAATTGATTCCCCTCGTTATTGCCGTTAGCGTAATGCTATCTCTAGATTCGATGCTCATGGCAAAGCTATCGCCCTTTTTGTTTTTTGTGGCGGGTGTGATCATCGTGTTCAGATATTATTCTGGGCCGATTTATCAAGTCATCCGTGCCACCCTATCGCGCCTCAACGAGCATTTGCACGAAAATTTGTCGGGTATTGAAATCGTGCAGATGTCCGGGCGGGAGGCACTGAGCTTTAAACGCTACTCTGCCATTAATGAGGCCAATCGCGTCGCCGAGACCAAGGCCATCATGGTAGAGACGGTATATAACCCGATCATCGACAACGTATCTTATTTGGCGATCGCTTGCATCCTGTGGTTGGGCGGGCAGCATGTACTTAGCCACACTACCACTCTGGGATCGGTCGTGTTGTTCTTGCAATTCAGCGACATGCTGTTTCGTCCAATTGTGGCCTTGGGCGATCAAGCAAATGCGGTGTTCCGAGCGGCAGCAGCCTGCGATCGCATATTCCGGCTGCTGGACTGGAAGGAGTCTTTGTCTGTGCCGACGCAGCCCATACCTTTGCCCGAAGACTTACATGGCCGTATCGAGTTTCGTGACCTGAATTTCCGTTACGAAACTGGCGAACCGGTTATCCAGCACTTCAATCTGAATGTGGCATCTGGCGAGAACATCGCTATCGTTGGACCCACAGGCTCTGGCAAGACCACGCTGACGCGGCTCATCTGTCGTTTTTACGATGTGCCTGAGAATAGCTTGTTCATCGACGGCATCGACATCATGCAGATAGACCCTGCACAGATCCGTAAGCGCGTAGGTGTGATCTTTCAAGACTTTCATTTGTTCCCTGGCACCGTCTATGACAACATCGCATTAGGTAAGACCATTACCTTGGAAGATGCCCGACATGCCGCCGAACTGATACAGACCTTGGGTTTCATCGAGTCCTTGCCATTAGGTTTTGATACGGTACTGGAAGACCGTGGCCAAAATCTATCCCAAGGTCAACGCCAGTTGCTGGCATTTACCCGTGTCATTGCTCTAGACCCCGAAATCCTGATTTTGGATGAAGCCACTGCCAGCATTGACCCAGAAACTGAAGCTGCTATCCAAGCAGCGCTGGCTAGAGTCACCGCCAACAGAACTTCCATCATCATTGCCCACAGATTACAAACCATCCGCCGAGCTGACCGCATTGTTGTATTAAACCATGGCCAGTTAGTGGAGGTTGGAAATCACACAGAATTAATGCTTCGTAATGGTTTTTATAAAACACTTTATGAAGCGCAACTGTACAAGGGTATACGTCAAAACACATCAAACCGCCCAACTAAAGATTTCTAATATCGAGGTGATTTCCGAAAAATACATTTGTACAAACAACTAACCTCAATTAAACTGATTTGCTGACTGTATTTGCCTGATTCTTTGAGAATTACAAAGCTGTACATTTTTAGATGCTCGCCTGCTGTGATTGAGCAATTCGACAAAATAATCGCTTTTATCCAACATTGATTTTTCCCTATATAACAAGATTAAACTGATGCTAGCCGACCGAGGAAGATTGAAATCGTTACCTACCTTTACCTCATTGCAGCGACTTTTTCCCTACTTCAAGGCTTACCGTTTTCAGTGGTTAACAGCAGTATTAGCCCTGCTGGCTGTTCATGTTGTTGAAGCTGCCATTCCTGTGTATCTGAAAGTCGGCATTGATCTGATTTCAAAACAGGACAAGAATATCTTATTGCCGATTCTTGCAATACTTGGTTTGACGGCTGTACGCTTTGCGATCCTGCACTTTGGTCGCCGCAAAAATGCACTAATTTCAATTTACATATCTTATGACTTACGGCAAGAATTCTATGCACACTTACAAACCCTTGGTCGCGGCTTTTATGCAAATTACCAGTTGGGTGACTTGATTGCACGAGCGACCAATGACATGGAGTCTATCCGTCGCTTTTTTCGTTCTGCGGTGCATCGATTAGTAAGCCTAATCGGTGTGGCGTTGATTGCACCGATTTTTATGGTGCAACAGTCGGTTCAATTGACATTGTTGCTCATTCCGTTACTGCTAGTGATAGCCGCTAATGGCTGGTATTTGGCTAGGCGTATTTTGCTGGCATCGGCAGCAGTGCAAGTGGGTTTTGGTGCGTTGACAGAAACGGTGCAGCAAAACCTCAAAGGTATCCGTACCATCCAGTCCCATGCCCAGGAAGAGCGAGAGATTAAACACTTTACAGGAGTATCACATCGTTATGCGCTAGCTCATCAAAAGTTGATCAATTTGAACGCTATTCTCACTGCCTCCACTGCGCTGGGCAGTGGTTTGATGACCTTAATCGTTGTTGGCGTCGGTGGAAGCCAAGTATTGGCAGGGCAAATGAGCATCGGCACGCTGACAGCTTTCATCTTTTATTTGGCTATGATTCTGGGGGTAATCAAGGAGAGCAGTTTTGTAATGTATGCTTTGCTGAATGCCAGTACAGCTGCAACCAGAGTATTTCAAATCATGGATGAAAAACCTGAGATTGAAGATGCTCCGGCAGGCTCATCAGCCCAACCAATCAAGGGCGAAATCGCGGTTTATGATCTGTCATACAGTTACTCGGTCAGTACTGAACTGCGATCGCGTTTGGTTCTCGAACAGATATCCCTGAGTATTAGTCTTGGCGAAATGATTGCCATCATCGGTCGTGTAGGCTCTGGCAAATCCACCTTGCTGCGGCTGCTGGCTAGGCAATTGGAGCCTAATAGCGGACAAATCAAAGTGGATGGGCAAGACCTACGAGACATCCCGCTAAGTCATCTACGCGAGAACCTGTCATTTGTCCCCCAGGATACTTTCCTATTCGCTGCACCAATTTCGGAAAACATCTCATTCGATAACCCGGAGCGACCACAGGATTTAATCTGGCAGGCTGCCCGATCTGCCCAGCTTGAAGCAACAATCAACAAATTCAGTGCAGGGTTGTCCACATTGATTGGTGAGCGTGGGGTAACTTTATCGGGCGGACAGAAGCAGAGAACCAGTTTAGCCCGCGGTCTGATTCGCCAGACCCCCATTTTGCTGCTGGACGACTGCTTTTCGGCGCTGGATACCAGAACCGAGGCTTTGGTTCTGTCGCAATTGCGATCGGTTAGGGACGGACTCACCACGGTGCTGGTTTCTCACCGGATGTTAGCGGCACGTTATGTAGACAGGATCTACGTACTTGAGCAAGGACGCATCGTGGAGACTGGCAGTCATGATGAACTAATTGCCCTTGATGGTTATTACGCAAAGCTCAGTGGTATGCAAGACGAAACTTGAACCGTCGTACTCCGCAAGCTCATCACAATCACCAAATACACCGCCAGATGCGACGGGAAAGCCAGGTTCCGTTCTTCATTACTCTTTGTCTGTGCAATATCTCAATATACTGCTACACCAATATCTAGCTTTTTACCGCACAAAAGTTAAATAACTATACTAATAAATAAATTTGAATAAGTTATAACTTACTCTCTCTGTAAAAAAATTACTGTAGTACAGAGTCATATTTTAGGTAAGTGTATTTGTTATGCCAATTTCAAACTATTTGAAACACCTCCGAAGTCAAGTAGGAAATACACTCTTACAAATTCCAAGTGTAGCAGCAATTATTCACGATGAAGCTGGGCGAGTACTTCTTGGACGGGGTGGTGTTGATAAGCAGTGGAGCTTGCCAGCTGGAGCCATTGATCCAGGTGAAACACCAGCACAAGCACTGGTACGAGAAGTTTGGGAAGAGACTGGCTTAAAGATTAGACCGATGCGAATCATGGGCGTTTTTAGTGGTTATCCTGGCTTTCACCACATCTACCCAAGCGGCGACCAAGTGGAATATATGGTTGCTTTATTTGCTTGTCAAGTAGTAGAAGGAACGCTAGTAGGACGTGATGGAGAGATGGTCGAGTTGCAATACTTTCACACCGATGAAATGCCGAGGTTGCCTATTGCCTATCCCCATCAACTTTTTATTCGTGGAAATATTTCTGAAACATACTTTACCTGGAATGAAGTGTGGTTAACAGATTTAGTGTAGGGGTTTAGGAGATTGTGTAGATTTGTTAGTATACAATTTTCGATTTTTGGCAACCTTTTCCCTGATATTTAAGAGTTTCAATAACCAATATTCTTAAAGATTCTTACTCCCGTGCTAGCTTTAAAAAGTTGCTCATACTATCTTCTGCCGAACTAAGAATTAGTACAGTAGTTTTCTTGGAAGCAGTTATTTTTTATCAGAGAGAGATGCGTAAACCACCAGAGATTGATTGGCTGATTGAGCGAAGCAAAATTACAGAAGCCATTGTTGGTTTTGCAAACGCACTGGATGAAAAGAATTGGCAAAAATTACGAGGTTATCTAGCAACTGAAATTGAGATTGATTATTTAGACTTTCGAGGTGAACTACCTCGGCGAGTGACCGCAGAAGAATATGTAAAACAACGAGTCGATGGCTTGGCAGGATTACGGACTTTGCATATCAGCACGAATCATGAGGTAACAATCAAAGAAAATATAGCTTATTGTAAATCAGCGTATTGTATTTATAGAGTTGATCCCACACTTGAAGCAGGACAAAATCGGTTGGATACGGCAGGGAACTATCTTCATCGGTTGATTCGAGTCGATCAAGAGTGGCGAGTCAATGCGATCAAGCAAACTGTGGTGGTAATGAGCGGCAATCGACAAGTACATGGTGCGTTCCACAATAGCTAATCGTCAGAGATTGTAAATCATCAAATTGAAGCAGATAAATACATATCCTTCCTCCCTCTTCTACTCTAAAACCCCGAAGGCAGAAGCTTGCCCTCTCAAATATAAAAAAGTTTGTAGTATGCACTTGACACTCTTGTATTATTAATGTAGTCTAATACTACAGACTCTCTAAAAGCCATATTATCTAGAAGTAAGAAAGATAATGCTAATGAGACGAATTGCTATTGTCTTTGCAGAGTTTTATAAACGACTTTCTTATTAAATTGCAGAAATTTTGATAAAAACTCTGTTAAGTACACATCAGCATTACAACATCTGATTCAAGCTGTGGTTATTTTTCCACAATCAACCAATAAATATTAGGATAACTATGAAATTTCCTACATCACTGACATCTACACATATTATTGCTCATATTACTCTGTTATTTGGAGTAGGCAATAAAGTATATATAAACATTAGTGACGATAAAAAATTAATCAGCACAGCAGTAAATAATTCCCATACTTTATCTAAACGCTCACAAGACACAGGTGCGCTGAAATCATTTGATACTGCTTTTGTAGCTTATCAAATGATGGGACTTAGCTAATGATTAAAGATTAAAACCTCTGTTAGCAGGCTGTATCTTCCCGCTAATAAACCAACTTCTAGACGATGCTTAATACATCGTCTAGAAAGAAATTTTAAAACTTGCCCTTGACTCTGACTTTCACATAATTTACCATCCGTCTTGAGAAACACGGTGTAATGTTTTCTCTCCCATTATTGCGTGCCTTGGATTATCAACCAATCCTGTATCCAGTAACATTACACCAAAAAGTATCGCCCATCCCAGAGCGCATTGTATTGTTGCCTCAGAAACATTTGAGTATTCTGCCAGTGCTTGGGAGCGTGCTTTTGGCTCGCTAAACAGCATCCATATAGAGGCAAGGTCTGTTGCAATGTCACCTGATGTAATGTCGCCCCAATCAATGATGCCTGCGATCGCACCGTTCTCGACAAGGATATTGCGTGGGTGAAGGTCTCCATGTAGCCATTTATGCTTCAACGTCAATAGGCGTGTTTAAAGCTCTATTCCAAATGCTCTGAGCTTTTGAGTAATCAGATTAGTTTTTGTTTGCAGTCGTTGCATTTTTGGGTACAAGACGGCATTGAAAAACTGATTGAATCAGGTACTGTAGAGCAGGTTTTTAATCATCCTCAACATCCTTTAACAGTTGCTTATGTAACCGGTGCCAGAGGTTAAACCCACAAGCTAATTTTTTCATCCCAAGGGGCAGGTTTGCTAATTTGCTTCCATACAGGACTATACAAGGCTTCATGTAGTTCGCGTGCTAGTACCACCAAACCTGCATAACCAGCGTAAGCATGGTGACGTTCATGGTTAATGTCTAAAAAAGGAATTTGCGCTTTAAGTGCTGTATATTTATTTCCAGCCCCAGCAATCAACACATCAGCTTTTGTTTGGTTTAATACCTTTAATAATGCCTGGGGAGTTGTGTCCGACAAAATCATTCCATCTTCACCAAGATATTGTTTAACTTTAGCTTTCTCCTCCTGTGTTGTTTTACCATCCGTAGCTGCAATAACTTCCATTCCCAAGTCTTGGGCTGCTAATATCAGTGACCAACTTTTCACACCACCAGTAGAAAGAAGAATTCGCTTACCTTTTAAATCAGCAAGGTAAGGAGCTAAAGCAATATCTAAAGCAGCATTTTCTTGGGCAATTAACTTTTCTGTACGTTTTTGAAGCTCATGGACAACAACACTATCTCCCAAGGATATGCTTAATTTTGCCGCAACATTTTGTAAGCAATTGTTTAAGTTAGTCGCACCATAGAAAGACTCTTCAATATAAGGAATTCCATAGCGCTCTTCCATAGTTTGTGCCATTTGTATAGCTACATTTGAGCAAAGTACTACATTTAATTTGGCACGATGAGCATAGCAAACTTCTTGATAACGAGCATCACCTGTGATTTTGGAAAGAACCCGAATACCCATTTTTGTGAACAATGGTAGGATATTCCACGTTTCACCTGCAACATTATAATCACCAACAATATTAATATCAAGTGGTGTGATAACTTCAGGTTCTGCTGTACCAATTACAGCATTCAATAAAGTTTCATTACCGATGCGATTTCCTAGATTTTTACTACCAATAAATCCAGGCGCATTTACATAGATAACTGGAATATTAACTTTTTGCGTAGCGAGTTTACAGACACTATCAATATCATCACCAATCAAAGCAGACAGACAAGTAGCGTAAACGAAAATAGCGGCAGGATGATAGCGATCAGCAACATCCACAATAGCTTTGTACAGTTTCTTTTCCCCACCAAAAACGATATTACCCTCACTAAAGTCAGTAGTAAAAGCTGTTTGATATAATTCAGAACCTGATGAGAGGCTACCATGAGTTGCCCAAGGATTATGAGTACAAGAAACAGCACCATGTACTAAATGAACAGCATCAGTAATAGCTCCGACAGAAACCATCGCTCCGTCAAAAGGACAATTTCCTTGGGTTGAACCTGGTTGTGGCGGTTTTGTGCAAGTGAGTTTTTTCTGGTTAGATTTGCAAACTGTTTCATTGAGTGATTCGTTAATTGTTGCTTGAGTATTCTTCATGTTTTTTGTCCTGTTGAAGATGAATACAAAACAGCCAAGAATGAGGAGTTAAGAGTATTATTTTCTCTCTATCTCCTTTCTCCTATTATTCTTAATTACCAATTTTTCTCACTATTATCCACTCCTCGTAATAGCTCGTGTTAGAGGAAGTTTATTGAGGCTAATTTCTGGAAAATTAAAAAAGACAGCAATTGAGCCACTAGTATTTCAGATAAAACAAGCAACTATTCTGACGCATTCCGTATTTTTAGAAAGCCTGTTATAGCAATCCTTAATTGCATGAGGTACATCTTAGCTTCTAACCTCTAGCCCCTCTCCTCAACGAGATGTAACTCACTAAAATGAGAACCACTATAATTTTTTGCTAGTTTTAGCTTATCTAAATATTAGCATAACTAATATTTAGATAGACAATTATTATTGTTATATTTTTAAACCAAATATTATTAGATAATTAAACAGAATAATTAGGCACATTGTCTCTCTGTACCTTGTTTTATGTTTGATGATTTAACTAAGAAATTTAATTTTTTACTAATACTTTTATAGGTATCTTATTTAACGCTTATTGCACCTTAGATTTAGGTCATCATAGCCTTATTAATTTCAATATACACAAAATCTATCGACTAACCGGGTTAAAGCCTGTAATTTATTTTGAAATTTGAATTCTGGGAGCAGAGGAAAAGAAACGCGATCGCTCATAGGTTACGATTGACATTGCGATCGGTTAAGGAAAGCGTCGTAACTCGCGTCTTGAATGCCCCACGCAAACTCGTATTCGAGGCATCGACTCAGCCCGAACACGTTAAACTGGTCAAGTACTTATACCGTTTCACAAAAACCTTGATACAAATACAAACCTGTAGAGACGCGTTAGCGTAGCGGGACGAAGTACAATTTCGCGCCTCTACAAGATTCATCTGTATAGTTATTAAAGTGAAATGGTATTAGTCGCTCTATGGGCGATTTCCGGAAGGGTACTCATGCCCTAAGATAGGATGGGGTGTGTAAGGTTCTTCTAGGAATTTGCGCTCTTGATCAGACAGTTCTAAATCCACCGCCTCGACAGCTTCTTTGAGATGTTCGATCTTGCTAGCGCCTATTATGGGAGATGTTACACCTGGTTGATGCAATAGCCAAGCTAGGGCAATTTGTGTGGGTTTAACCCCTCGTTTTGTAGCTAATTCAACTACGCGCTCAACTGTTTGAAAATCTGAATCTTGATAGTAGAGCTTGTGAGCAAATTCGTCAGTTTTTGCACGTAGTGTTTGCCCATAGTCTGATTTGCTGCGATTCCCTGACAAAAAGCCGCGCGCCAGGGGACTCCAAGGAATAATACCAATTCCTTGATCTTGGGCTAGAGGTATGACTTCTCGTTCTTCTTCTCGATAGACTAGGTTGTAGTGATTTTGAATTGATACAAAGCGAGTCCAGCCGTGAATGTCTGCTGTATAAAGGGCTTTAGCAAACTGCCATGCGTAAACACTAGAAATCCCCAGGTAACGGACTTTACCCGCTTTCACAAGATCATGAAGTGCTTCTAGGGTTTCTTCGATTGGTGTCTCATAGTCCCAACGGTGAATTTGGTATAAGTCTACATAATCGGTCTGTAGTCGCCGCAAAGAAGCATCAATGCTATCAAAAATATGTTTGCGAGATAGTCCTCGATCATTTGGGCCATCGCCGACTTTACCATGTACTTTGGTAGCAATAACAACCTGATCTCTGTTTGCAAAGTCTTTGAGCGCTCGCCCGACAATTTCTTCACTAGCGCCCAAGGAATAGACATCGGCGGTATCAAAAAAGTTAATCCCCAATTCCAAAGCCAGTTTGATAAATGGACGACTTTCTTCTTCTTCTAATACCCATTGGCGCAATTTACGGGAGCCATAAGTCATCGTGCCGAGGGTGACACGCGATACTTTGAGTCCAGTTTTGCCAAGATTTACATATTTGATCATACTTTCTGCTCTACTTCTGTTGGGATACTTAATAACGTTGTGAGGTTTCTATAAGCAGTTGGGAGGTGCAATTGGTTTCATCGGTGCGTCCTCAAGCTAATTTTTAATGAATCAGTAGAATGTTGTTACTAGAGGTTTTGCACTTTTCTCGTACACTTGATCTGCCTAAAGTATTGCAAAGCTATGAGCATTACTTTGCAACAGCTAGGATTTAAATACTATATACCAATCGAGTTACCGGAGTTAATGACTATAAAATTAAGAATCAATCCAACGGCTCACTGCTGGCAATTGTGCAGAGAACCATAGCGCACCTAAGATATTTAGACTGCCAGAGACGATCAAGGCATTAGTTGCACCAAAATTCTGTGCCAAAGTTCCAGCTAACAGATTCCCAAAGGGCATCATACCCACCATTGCTAGGGCATAAAAACTCATCACCCGTCCGCGCTTATCCTCGGCAACTAGGGTTTGGATAATCATATTACTACTGGTAATCAGGAGGATGGAAAAGCAGCCTGTAAACACCAGTATGATTATGGATAATCCAACTTGACGCGATAGTGAGAAGGAAATCACACTTATCCCAATCAAGACTTGAGCGACTACAATCAAACGTTCTAAGCCCGCAATCCCTCGCCTAACACTCAGATACAAACAAGCAAACAACGAGCCAATGGGCGCTGAGGTGCTGAGGTGAGCCATCGTAGTTGCATCCCCATTTAAAATCTTAGCTGCGAAGACAGGCATGAGCGCGACATGAGACATCCCGACTAAACCTTGTAATGCCAGTATTAATAAAATTGCTCTAATCGGCTGGAACTTGGAGACATATTCAAAGCCCTCCCGCAATTTCTGCAAAGTATCGCTCAGGCTCGTCAGGGTTTGCATCGGTCTGATTTTCAGTCGCATCGCTAGCAGGGTAAAGATGGCAGGGATATAGCTGAGGGTATCGTAAAGAAAACAATATTTCACCCCTAGCGTCGCAATCAAAATCCCGCCCATAGCGGGCCCCAATACCGAAGAGGAACTTAACATCACTGAATTCAAGGCGATCGCATTACTCCAATCGGCGCGATCGTCTACGGTTTCGGTGACGATTGTATGGCGCACGGGCATATCTAATCCCTTGAGCAAACCATTGAGAACACTTAGTACCAATAGGATGGGAAACGTAATCAAATTCGTAAAGGTAAGAATCGTCAAAGCTAGGGAAACGCTAATTCCCAATATCTGCACTAGCATTAACAAGTCACGACGACTCCAGCGATCGGACAATACACCGGAAAAGGGAATCACTAATAACGTCGGTAAAAATTGCACAAAGCCCGCAACTCCCAACAACCAAGCCGATTTAGTCAAATCGTATACTAGCCAAGGAATAGTTAACTGCTGGGTCATAAATGTCCCAGACATTGATAGTAACTGTCCCCCAAAAAACAGGCGAAAATTACGCCAGCGAAAGGCAGGTAAATATTGGTAAATGATAGTACTTACGCGATCGCCCAGTTGTCTATTCCAAATTTTCATTAGCGGAATTATACGATGTTATCCTAAATCTTAGGATACCTAATATTTAGTTTCGCTAATAATTATAGGATAATGCGTAGTTTACCGCACTTCGGCAAGGCTCAGTGACCACCGTAGGTCTTACCCTGAGGCTGTCGTACTCCTTCGGAGAAGCAAGCTACGCGGAGCGTCTCGTAGAGAAGGGCATCGCCTCTGGTTTTGTAGCAAGCTTGCTGATTCAAAGGTTAAGCTTTATTCCTAACGGCATCCGGTGTAATTGCTGCATACTGTTGGGCGGTTAGAGTTGCTCCTCGAATATCGACTAGTTTCGGCACAACTTTCAGTTGATATAGGAGATCCGCAACCTTTTGTTGAGCGCTAATTACTTCCTCAGTAATTGGTCTCATGTCATATTTTCTTCTCGTCAGCGCCAACTCCATAGTATCGACATCAGTCTTGACCTTTGGGGCAAGGATTTCGGCAGCTGCACGCCTATTTTTATTTGCCCACAACCCAATCTCATAGTACTCTGACAAAATTGCTTTCAAGAGGTCAGCGTTATTAGTGGCAAAATCTCGTGAAGCTAAGTAATAACCCCCTGGCGTCTTAATTCCTTGGGCGTTTCGTAAGACTCGAATAGTGCCTTGCCGTTGCAGCTTGATCAGACTAGGATCGCTTTCTACAAAAGCATCAACCGTCTTGTTCAAAAACGCTGCTCTTCCATCTGCAATGGCTAGATTCACTGATTCAATATCACTGATTTTTAGCCCTACCTCTTCAAACGCTTTCACCACAAAAAAGGTCTGAGCCGTCCCTCTAGAATAAGCAACTTTTTTACCTTTAAGACCTGCCAATGTTTGGATTGGAGAATCCTTTAGCACAACAATTGCTGAACCTTCTCCAGTACCTGGCGGCGTATTAACTACATAAATCAGATTAGTACCAGCTGCCTGAGCAAAAATAGGTGGTGTTTCACCGGTTGGCCCCATATCGATACTACCCACATTTAAGGCTTCTAAGAGTGGTGGCCCGGACACAAATTGAGACCAAGTAACACCTATTCCTTGAGGAGCTAAACGTTTTTCAATTACGCCTTTTTCGTGTGTTAGATCCCCAGAAACTTGGTAGCCAAGCCGAACAACCTTAGTACTGCTACTACTCTTAATAATATTAGTGTTACTGGCAGTGCTATTGCCGATACTGGTCTTGTTTGTACCACAACTGGCTAAAGTCGTAAAAGAAACTAATCCATAGAAAGCATAGAGTAAATCACGTCTGGATATCGAATATTCGCCAATTTGCACTTTTCTCATAACTGCTCATTTAACTTTGATGTTGATACCTTTAGGTAAAAATTTAGGCACTAGACCTCTTGCAAAAATATATTTTTGCAAGAGAGGGAAAAGGAAAAAGGTTAAAGGGAAAGGATTTTGAGTTTCTTTACCCTTTTCCCCCGCCCCTTATCCCCAGAGGGGACCCCACCTTCCCCTTTACCCCGACAAATGCCAAGAAGTCTACTGTTGTACTAGCTTTTCTCCCTTCTCTCTAAGAGAGAAGGGAGAAAATGCTTTGTCTTTGTATCAGAAATAATCTACAAATGTTAGCTAGCTGAACTTTAGAACGGACGGCTACCCCGAAGGCTGACCCGTTTCAGAACACGAGTTGCATTGGCATCAAATTCAGGGCGGTAGTGAGAGGTTGCCTGATTATCCCAATAAAGCAGGTCGCCCTTGCTCCACTGGTGCCGATAGGCAAACCGGGGTTGCTTAATATGCTCCTGCAACCGTGCAATTAGTTTTGCTCCTTCTACATGGTCATAATCGAGAATGTCCACATCGCTAGCAGCATTGAAGAAGAGGATTTTTTTGCCGGTATCTGGGTGAGTGCGAACTAGAGGATGAATCGCAACTCGTTCGCCGGGTTTAACTTCGCGACCAGCTGCATATTTCGGCTCACCATACTCATCTTGATCTTTGCTGCCATAGAAGTTAAAGTAGCGTATCTGCAAGCCAGCAATTTGTTGCTTGGTCGCATCATCTAACTCTTCGTAAGCCTGAGCCAAATTCACCCAATAGGTATCGGGGCCATTTTCAGGTACTTCTACTGCGTATAAGAAGGAACCGCTAGATGGCACAGGAAGCCAGTAGTGATCTATGTGAGGTAAAAGTTCTTGATAGTTCGGTCGGATATTGACTGAACTCTCTTGGGTAGCAGCATTAGCGAGAGTGAGAACTAGGGGTGGTAGATATTCTTCCGTTTCTCCTTTACGAATGTAAGCAGGCTGCTGAAGAATATCGCCAAAGTAATTGGCAAAGGCTAACAACTGGTCATCAGTTAATGTCTGGTTTTTGAAGATGAGGATGTGGCGATCGCGCCATGCCTGCTTTAGTTGCAGAATCACCTCTGGTTGGGCAGAACGACTAGCATCGACTCCGGTAATAATGGCACCAAGAGCTGCTTCGGTAGATGTAATTTCAATCCGACTTGCCGTGAGTGTCACGATCGGGTCTCCTTGGATTTGTAAATATACGAGGGTGTAAGGTGCAGGATGGAATGGCACGCTTGTAAAGCCCAAAGGCTTTTGTCATCTTGTTCCCAGCCTGGAGGCTGGGAATGTATTTAAAAGAGGCTCTGCCTCTTGTCAAGAAGATCGGAGGCGGAGCCTCCCAGAATGGGTTAAGAGCCTAGTAGTACGCCAAGGCAACTTGACGGGGTAAAGGGGAAGGGTGAAAGGGACTCATGTTTTTTATCCCTTACCCTTTTCCCTTTACCCTTTACCCAACCTCCACCTAGCATTTTTGGGTTGGCAGACTACTAGAGGCTCTTAACCAGTCAGAGCAAGGGCTGTATCTTAACAAGCGTGCCATTCGGTTCAGAGTACTTTTAAATTTACTCAGCACTGCCTTAAAAAAAGCTAACGGGACTCAGGTTTACGAAAGCACTGGTTGTGGTTCCTTAGACTCAGCTTTCTGCTTGAAGACGGTTGGTACTTCCGCGTTGAACACCTCACCTTGAACCACTTGGGAGCGGAAACCATCAACTCCAACTGGAACATCACCAGTAATAGTGGTGCGATATAACAGACGCTCCACATCCAAATGATCTAAATCTTGAGGAGCTAAATGCACAGTGGCGCGGTTATCCCAGAACGCGATATCACCATTGTTCCAACGGAAACGGGTGGTGTAGGCAGGTTTGGTGATTTGGTTGAAGAACAACTCAAGTAACAGTTTGCTCTCTTGTGGTGACACATCAATAATGTGCGAGGTAAAGCCAGGGTTAACGAACAACGCACGTTCACCAGTCTCAGGATGAACCCTGACTACTGGGTGAATTGAGACTAGTGGATTAACAGCAATGCGCTCGTCGAATTTGCCATTGCGGGGCTGATACCCGCCCCCATTAAAGCGATGTTCAGCTTTCAATGTGTCTGCTAGCGCTCTTAGGGGTGCTGACAGTCCCTCATAAGCCGCAACTAGATTACTCCACTGAGTGTCACCACCGAAGCTGGGGACATTAACCGCGCGTAAAATTGACCCTGCTGGTGGGTTAATAGCTGCCGTTACATCTGTGTGCCAAGGGCCACCAGTGCGAAAACCGTACTGCTTCTCATAGAGCTTGCGATCTACGGGTTTGATCTGTGGGAATCCCGGTACTGGTTCAGGCTCTCCGAGTGGATGCGCGAAAGTTACTTCACCGAAACGAGATGTGAACTCAACCTGAGCAGCGTGATCGATGTTCTGACCACGAAAGAACACAACTTTCCATTTCAATAACGCTTTACGGATTTCTTGAACTTGCTCGTCAGAAAGAGGACGGGAAAGGTCTACATTCCCGATTTCAGCACCGATGAAACCAGCAACTTGTTTAACTTCTATATGTTTATAGCCCATGTAGATTCTCCAAGGTTTGATCTGTAGGGTGGTGTTCACACTCGCCTGTTTCCTTTGGAATTTTGCCAATATCTGATCGCAACATTCCTGTGCTGGGAGTAGAACTGAGAGTATCATACAGTATTCCGATAGATTTACCGTGGTATGCAATGCTATTTAACAATTTCCTGTGTTTTTGCAGCTAGGATCTTCGGAATTGAAACACTGATACCCTTCTTTACGAGAGGCTGCGCCCGAAGCGTAACTATGCCGCAGGCTTTACGACTTGGTGCAGTTGCTACCCTACGGGAACGCTATGTTGCCCGTTAAGAGTTCCCTTTTAAGATTTGATTTAGTTTGACAAAGTGCTACTTTGAGTTTGCAGCCAACCTGAATCAGGATTACCCCATTGGCTCAACTCGATTAAGAGTTCGTTTCGTCGCTTTGGTGATGTAAATGCTACTTTGAGGGCATTACGAGTTATGCCAAGCAATTCAGCAGCAGAAAAACCGAGGGCATGAGCTACTGTATACTCTCGCCCAATGGTAGTACAGATTTGGACAGGATCATCTGTACAAAGGGCGATCGCAATACCAGACTCCACAAGCTGCCGAACCGGATGCTCTGTATAAGAAGCCACAGCTCCCAGGACAACGTTACAACTAAGGGAACACTCAACGGTAACGCCGCTCGTTGCCAACAGCTCTAACAACTGCGGGTCACGAACAGCCTGTGTTGCGTGACCGATCCGCGTCAGTCCAGGAACGCGCAGAGCAGCAGCAATATTGGCGGTGGAGAATTCGCCCGCATGCGCGGTAATACCTAGCCCCACCGCAGCAGCCCGCTCCGCGATATGATAGGCAGTTGTCCAATCCGCCTCGGTGTCATACGGTTCGTACAGGAAATCTATACCGCCTAATCCCTCATCTGCTGCCTGAATACAAGCTTGTAAAAGTAGCTCAAGGCGATCGCGATCAAACCGTCCTAGTAGGAAAGTGAAAATTGCTTCGGCGCGGATCTGCGGATATCTCGTCTGAACACGACGCTCGGCTTCTCGAAACAATCCCATAAAGTCTGGTCTTAGTACCGCTTCGTTACCAAAACGAACTTCTACCAAGATGGCTCCGTCTGCTGCCGCTTCGTCCAGTAAATCCTCAATGCGTGCGATGAAGTTTTCTGGTTCGGCATCGACATCTGGCGCTACCGGGAAAATGCTAGCCAGGTATCGGAGGCGCTGCATTCCAGGCGGTGTTTCAGCCATCAGTCGCTCTGCCAAATGCCGCCAATTATAGGATGTCCGTCCCTCGCGCCGCGCCAACACCCGATCAAGGCGCTGCGACCACTCCTGATGGATGTGTAAGTCTGCTTTGGGAAGTGCAGCAATAACCGGATTTGGCTCTATTTCCGCAAACAGCATAATGAATGCAGTCTCCACATAACGCACCCAGTCTTAATTGTTTTTTTCTTTTACTTGTTCTCACTAGCAGAATTCATCTGTGCATAATTTTTAGAAGGTCTGAAAGACTTGTTTGTAAGCTAATATAGACATTTTTCGATAAAATACTAATTATCGACCGATTTAGCGATGATTAGCTTAAGTAGTATTGCACGGGAATAAATAAAATTCAAGTTCTTAGCAGCTAAAATACATGACTAACTTTTTTCAAAGCACGAGCATACGGTTTATGTTGGCGAGTATCAGATGAGATACTTCATCAAGTAAGAAATGAATTTGAAGAATTTTGTATCAATCATTATGGCTCTTTAAAAACTAATCTCTCCTCTGATGCTAAGTTTGAAATATGGGTTTACAAAGCAATTTAAAATCTCACATAAATTATGGATATTTCAATACGCAGCATTCAGCAAGATGAATTATCAGCACTGCTAGACCTGTACAAACATCTGAACCCAACGGATGCTCCCTTACCTGACACATCAACTCTTGAGAAAATATGGAACGAAATATTGAGCGATCGCAAGATTAATTGCTTTGTAGCAGACTGGGAGGGAAACTTAATTGCCTCTTGTATTTTGGTGATTGTCCCTAATCTGACGCGAGGCGCTCGTCCCTATGGACTGATTGAGAATGTAATTACTCATCCCGATTATCGTCGCCAAGGTGTAGGAAAGTGTCTGATACATCATGCGTTACAATTTGCATGGGGTCATAATTGTTACAAAGTAATGCTCCTAAGTGGAAGGCAAACCAAGGAAGTACTCCAGTTTTACGAAAAAGCTGGGTTTAAGAAGGATATCAAAACTGGTTTTGTGGCTACACCAATATCTGACTAAGGTGGTGTTAAGCTTTTTCGTAGCTAAATATATATAGTACTTGACTTATGTTTTCACAAGATGTAATTTATCAATATCAGATAAAACATCGGTAAATCAATCGGGTTTTAGTATTTTGTTTTAAAATAGATATCTTTATTGTAAATTATCCTAATTTTAGAGTTAACAGTTTTTGCATAGTATCAAAGATTGAAAACTTTCTTAAAATTTATTGTTATAAAGTACAGATTTTTCGACAACAGATAATGTAATGCGAGAAATAAATTACCGAAAAATACAACAAAAAGGAGGATTGTTCATCTCAAATACAAAATGATATAAGTTTGAATAAAAGTTGAATCTTATTAATGAACTACGGGCATTCAATTAGAAGTAGCAAAATTGAGAATATTAGAAATGGAAAAAAACATTACTTTCTTATACTAATATTCATTTCGGGAATAGCAATCGCACTTTTATTCATCAATACAACCGCATTTGCAGCCACAGTCAATCCCTGTCCCCAAGGTATGGCGATGATTTCAGGAGGAACGTTCAAAATGGGGTCTGATAATTCCAGCTTTGTGGAAGAGCGATCGCCTGGAGATGTAACGGTGACTAACTTCTGTATTGATAAATCTGAAGTAACAAATGCACAATTTGGTGAATTTGTCAAATCTACAGGATATGTAACAGTTGCAGAGCGTCCCTTATCTCAAGAACAGTTTCCCGATTTACGCGATGAGCAGCGATTACCGGGTTCTTTAGTGTTTAAGATGGCAAAACCAGGTGTCAAGCTTTCCTTTCTGAGTTGGTGGCATTGGACTACTGGCGCGAATTGGCAACATCCCTTTGGCCTAGACAGTGCGCTCGCTAACAAATCCAACTATCCAGTTGTTCACATAGCTTACGAAGATGCCCTAGCCTACGCCAAATGGTCAGGAAAATCCCTACCCAGCGAAGCCCAATGGGAATATGCCGCCCGTGGTGGCTTGGATGGTGCAACATACACTTGGGGCAATGAATATTCTGAACATAGAGCCAACACTTGGCAAGGAATTTTCCCCTTTTTCAACACTAAAGCCGATGGTCATTTGGGCATTGCTCCCGTCGGTTCTTTTGCACCCAATGGTTATGGACTCTATGACATGACCGGCAATGTGTGGGAATGGACTACTGATTTCTATCAAGTTGGACGCGATCGCAAATCCGATCAAATTAATCCTATTGCCTTAAATCGAAGCTTTGATCCCAATAAACCCAATGAATCAGAGTTGCACGTAATCAAGGGGGGATCGTATCTCTGCGCTCCTAATTACTGTAGCCGCTTTCGTCCGGCGGCACGGGAGTCAGAATCACCCGATACGGGAACTACTCATATCGGGTTTCGGCTAGTTAAAAATTTGCCTGACAGCACACTACCTATAAATCCAAAATTGTATGACTGATCCTCACAAGAGAGATTCTTTGTATATATCTCTCAAGCTAACTTCTGGTGCGATCGCATTTTTGACAGCCCTAACGCTAATATTTTCTAGTCTCTTACCTCTACCTGCTTGGGCGGACTATGGTGACAAATTGCCATTACCCCAACCATCTTTTCAAGGCAAAATTGGCATTACTTACAAAGAATCCGAACCAGACTTCCCCAAACCAATTAAGGCTCCAGAAAATGCACCAAACGTTTTGCTGGTGTTGCTCGATGATGTCGGTTTTGGACAAACCAGCACCTTTGGCGGTCTGATTGATACGCCTAATTTAGACCGTCTAGCAGCAAGGGGATTGCGTTATAACCAATTCCACACTACAGCACTCTGCTCTCCTACCAGAGCCGCATTGCTCACGGGACGCAATCATCATTCTGTGAATACAGGTGTGGTTGAGGAGTTAGCCACAGGCTATCCAGGTTATACTGCGATTTTACCTAGAAGTGCGGCAACGATCGCTGAAGTATTGCGAGATTATGGATATAACACAGCCGCTTTTGGCAAATGGCACAATACCCCAGACTATGAAACCAGTGCAGCAGGCCCATTCGATCGCTGGCCGACAGGTTTAGGTTTTGAGTACTTCTATGGATTTCTGGGCGGTGATACCAATCAATGGAGTCCAGCTTTGGTGGAAAATACCCAACATATTCAGAAACCAAGCGATCGCCCTGATTATCACCTCACCCCCGATCTAGCAGATCATGCGATTAAGTGGATTCGTACCCAGCAAGCGATCGCTCCTGATAAACCCTTCTTTACCTACTTTGCCACTGGCGCAACCCATGCCCCACACCATGCGCCCAAGGAATGGATCGATAAATACAAGGGTAAATTTGATCGAGGTTGGGATAAATTACGCGAAGACATCTTTGCTCGTCAGCTAGCCTTGGGTGTAATTCCCGCCGATACTAAGCTGACTCCTCGCCCGGCGGAACTCCCAGCTTGGGATTCCCTCACTCCCACCGAGCAGAAAGTTTATGCGCGTCAGGCAGAAGTATTTGCAGGTTTCCTCAGCCATACCGATGCACAAATTGGTAGAGTCATTGATGCGATCGATCAACTGGGTGAATTGGATAACACCTTAGTCTTTTTCATCGCCGGCGATAATGGTGCGAGTGCTGAAGGCGGCTTAACAGGTAGTGTTAATGAATTAAAAGTCTTTAATGGCGTAGCAGAAAGTCCTCAAGAAGTTCTCGCGGCTTTTGATGATTTAGGTGGGCCAAAAACCTTCAATCATTTTCATGCAGCTTGGGCTTGGGCAGTGGATAGCCCGTTCCAATGGACAAAACAAATTGCTTCTCATTTCGGCGGAACCCGCAATGGTTTAGTTGTGGCTTGGGGGGAACGCATCAAAAATCGTGGTGGACTGCGAAGCCAATTCCATCATGTAATTGATATTTATCCTACAATTCTGGAGGCTGTGGGGATTGAAGAACCAGAGGTAGTCAACGGTGTAAAACAACAACCTATCGAAGGTACTAGCCTTGTTTATAGCTTTGATAATCCTGCTGTACCATCCCATCACAAAACCCAGTATTTTGAAATGTTGGGCAATCGTGGCATTTACGATCAAGGTTGGGTAGCAGCCGCCCGTCATGGACGCTTACCTTGGGAGCGTGTCTCTAAAACCACCTTCGATGAAGATAATTGGGAACTATACGATATTACCAAAGACTTCAGTGAAGCCAACGATTTAGCCAAGCAGAACCCTGACAAGTTAGCGCAACTACAAAATCTATTTCTGAAGGAAGCAGAGAAATACAAAGTTCTGCCCTTGGACGATCGCTTACTTCAACGGTTTGATGTCAAAATCCGTTCCAACCTAATCACAGGACGCAATAACTTTACTTATTACACGTCTGTTGCAGGGATTCCCGAAGGCAGCGCTCCCAATATTAAGAATCGCTCCTTTAGCATCACCGCCGATGTAGATGCTGCCAAAGATGGTACTGAAGGCGTTTTAGTTACCCAAGGCGGACGTTTTGCGGGTTGGAGTTTCTTCTTGCAAGAAGGTAAACCCACCTTTGCTTACAACTTATTAAATAGCGATCGCACAATCATTCAATCTTCCCAACCAATTGCGATCGGCAAATCCCAAATTAAATTTGACTTTACTTATGATGGTGGCGCTCCGGGAGCAGGCGGTACTGGTAAGCTCTCGATCAACGATCAACAGGTTGCCGAAGGTCGCATTGATAAAACCGTAGGCTACCGATTTGGTTTAGATGAAACCTTTGATGTTGGTCAAGATACTGGCACACCTGCGGTAGATACTTACCAAACACCCTTTGCATTCACCGGTAACTTACAGCAAGTCACCCTGGAATTGAAGTAATAAGGACTGAGGATTGGGGAAAGGGGAAGGGTTAAAGGGTAATTTATTCCTCATTCCCCTCTGCTCCCCTGCTCCCCTGCTCCTTGGTCACTGAGCGTAGCCGAAGTGCTGCCCCTCCGCTCCTTTGCATGAGATAAAAAATCATGAACGAAATCTTGTCACTAATCGATAAACTCGCACTTTTCACATTTATCGTATTCACCATGCTGGGTGCAGGGTTAAGGCTCACCATACAACAGATTTGGGAACCACTCCGCAACCTCCGCTTAGTCATATCATCGCTGCTAACAAATTTTGTGCTAGTACCGCTTTTTATATATTTATTACTACAAGTAGTACATTTAAGTGAACCACTAAGAGATGGTTTACTGATTATGGCAGTAGCATCAGGCCCTCCAGCACTACCGAAACTTGCCCACATAGTCAAAGGCAATATAGCTTTCTCGGTGGGATTAATGATGTTGCTAATGCTGGGCACAATTTTTTATATGCCGATTGTACTGCCCTTAGTGGTGGAAGGTGTGCAAATTAACTCCTGGGACATTGCCAAACCCTTATTGTTAATGATGGTTAGCCCATTGATCGTTGGGTTATTCATCAAAGCAAAATTGAGTGCGATCGCTCCCATTATCCAGCCGATTTTGTTCAAATTATCTAATGCTGGATTGCTTTTAGGTCTGGTAGTTAGGCTGATAGTTCACACTAACGATATCATTAGCTTATTACAAACAGGTGCAATTTTAGTTTGTGCTGTTTTCATAGTCTTTTCCTTTAGCGTCGGTTATCTTTTGGGCGGCCCTGGTATCGATACCCAACGAGTGCTAGGAGTCGGAACAGCTCAACGTAATTTTGCCGCAGCATTATTAGTAGCTACGAGTAATTTTGAAGATCCCAGCGTCGTGAGCATCATCATGGTGACGAGTCTTTTAATGATGATCGTAGTTCTGATCGCTGGGCCAAAGTTCATAGAACTAGACCAAGGAGCGGGTGTAAAGATAGAGCAGGTAGAGGGTTGAAATTCTCCTAACTGACTTGACCTCTAATAATCTGCGTGTTACTGTATACTACACAAGATTGAAATTCTTTAGGAGGCGCAAAGATGACAGCTTTCATCTACAAAATGTATGAGCTGACCAATGCTGCTCCATGTAGTGTGGCCTGCTCGCTTGTGGAGTGAGCCTTTTAACCAAAAGAGTGCCTTCAGGTTGTGTGAACGCTCGCTGAACTATTTGAGGTACCTGTGAGCATCCGGTAATTGTATCGGTTTCGTAGCTCTTTAGTTGTCTTACCGTCGCTGTGTATATCGCAGTGGCTAGTGGTTAGACCTTTGCTACATATCGATGTATGGGTGTATTGCCTCCTATAGTAAGTAGGTCAACCTAATTAAACATAAAACGTTTAGCTTGGTACTGACCTTG
>NZ_JAVRCE010000082.1:19000-32611 GCF_034530915.1 Nostoc sp. DedQUE09 | reverse complement strand
TTTGCAATTATACTTGGCTAGCCTTCTTTAGATTTACTTTATAAATAGTCTCTTATTGACAACAAAGAATCCTTCACTGCCTCGCTCCATTAGCAATACAGTCGGACTATCAATTACTGCTAAAACATTTTCTTTGGTATTTTTCCCCTGAGTTCTCCGTTGATGCATAATTTGGCGGAATTTGACACCATATTTGATAAAAGCAGCATCTCTATTATCCCAGTTGAGTATTAAAGGAGTGCCACTTTCTCTCGCCAAAATATAGGCTGTTGCGAGAAAAGAGTCAGAAGGATCGCTATAGGGGTTAATGGCATTGGAATTAATCTCACGGATAGTATCGTGGTTTCTGCCAAAAGTGACACTACGCGGATCGTTTATGGCTGTGGGAACTCGCAGAGAACGCAAATCGCCACCAAAGCTGAAGGCATTTTTCATTGAATTGTAGAGAACAAAATCTGTGACAGCAGCAATCCAATTATAATTTTCTGCACTGGTATCGCTATCTGTGATTACCTCAAGATAATTCCATGCTTTTCCTTGACTTTGTTGATCCACATAGCGGATGTACTCTTTGACAACATCTGCTGGGATATGCTTGGCAGCATCAAACCGAAATCCATCAATTCCTAAATCTAGCAATTTTTTTAAATGAGCTTTTTGAATTGTTTTAACATTATTGGTAAATTTCAATTCAGGAAGTCCACCTAACCAACAATTAATTTCTGAATCTCTGTTGCCATCACTATAATTAATGTTACAAGATTTTTTTCCTGGACGGTTTGAGTCCGAATTAAAGTCATTTATAGAAAGACCTGGAAATTTATTTAAATCTTCAAAATCATCATTGCCATCTAAATTAGCCATGTGATTGAAAACAACATCAGCAATCACTTTGACTTGACAACTGTGGGCTTTACTAATAAGGTTTTTTAAATTCAAGAGCGAACCTCTACCTTCGATAATGCTGTAGTCTAAAGGTTGATAGCGTGCCCACCATTCTGGAGCAGGATTAGATTTTTGGGCTGGAGAAATTTGAATGTGAGAATATCCTTGCTTCCCTATTTCACATACAAACTTTTCGATATCAGTGTACTGCTGATCAAATGCATGAAAAATCGCAGAAGGTTTTTCTCCTGCTGATGTCTTAATTGGGTAAATACAAGTTGTACAGATGACAACTGCACAGATGAAGATATTTTTCATCAAAGATATTACTGCTAAGACGTATCGTGTTTTACTATTAGTTTGCCAAATTACCTTGATGAGGTAAAGAGTTTAAATCCTTTCCCCCTTGCCCTTTCCCCTTTACCCAGACCTCGCAAGCTTGCTAAATGCAGGGTTTAAGACTAACTGCCTAACCAAACAATACTTTTCGGATAAGCCTAAAAATCTCTCTTTTTGCCTGAGAAAAGGTTAAAGGGCAAGGGGGAAAGGTGAATTCAAACCTTTTCCCTTTCCCCTTTCCCCGTTAACCAAAAAGTATTGCCTAACCAAATGCTTTAGCGTCTTTTTTATCAAAGATTTCCACAGAATCGCCACGTCGAATCATCCGTTTTCCCAGATGGGGAAAATCTGCAATTTCCACATCAAGATTTTCTCCTCCCATTAAGTAAACTAAGTTTTCGTCTCCTGTATTCCTGAGATGGTGGGCTACTGAAGGAGTTGGAAATGCCATAAAGTCTCCTGGGAAAACCTCAAATTCTTCCCCATCGATTTCTGCGATCGCTTGTCCTGATAAAATATAAATCCATTCTTCCTCACAGTGGTGGGAATGGTAAACAAAAGATTCTTTCCCCGCAGGAATAACAGCATAGTTGACCCCAGTCCGCTTTAGCCCAACCGTGCGTCCCATATATGTCCCCGATATTTCCGAATTTGGATTCCAAGGGTGAGAGAAGGTCTGCATACTGTCGGCAATCTCTTCAGCACGCAAAATGAAAGATTTTTTGTTTGTCATATTTATTCACTGTTTCAGTAAAACATTTCAGCAATCATTGTTCTCACGCATTCAATCTGGCTCAATCTCCTGCAATTCAATGACATCAAGTTCTATAAATTTCTATTTCAACATTATCTACTTATTACAAAGCTGAATTTAGGCAGATTATATTCTCATATCATGTCCGCATAATTAGTTATGCTAACCACAGTTATTACACCCCACCCCACTTGCGGGGCTACGGTGTACATACAAGTACTCAAATAGTTGATTAGCCAAGGTTTTACCCCACCCTAACCCTCCCCTTATAAAGGCAGGGCTGATTCATTCCATTTCAAACAGGATTTGTCAAGATGGTTAGCAAGAAAATTGTAAGTAAGCGTGACGAAGAGATGAATATTTAAGCACTGAAATATCAGTAAAATAGTTGGTTTCATCGGCACGCTAGTAACAAAATAACTAATTTTTAATTGCTATAACCCTTGATTTTTAAAGCTCTTTGGGGAATGAAACAGCCCTGGGGGATTAAGGGGGGTAATTCGACTTGTGTGTACACCGTAGGCTTGCGGGGAGACAAAGCTACGCTTTGGCGGGGTGGGGTTCTTCCAATACGGTTCGGATAAGCATTTTGAACTCAGAATTACCTTTGGGGAAAAGGTTAAAGGTTAAGGGTTAAAAGTTTTTCCCCCTTTCCCTTTCCCCTTTAACCGAACCGTATTGGGGGTTCTTCGGGTTTAATAAGCAATCAAGCGGACATGATATCAAACCAATGCTTGGATACTAAAGTGAAGAACTCTCCCCTGCTCCCCTGCACAAGATTTTGAGAGATGTGGTGAGAAATCCGGGTAGAAACTTCAATAAGTGGATAGAGTTTGTCAAAGCCAGTTACCAACTAAAACATAAGGTGCCCAGTAACCAGGACGACTGTAATTGGGATAATCATTTAACAACTTTACTTGGGCACGACGTAAGGCTTCAGCCTTTGTCACCTCAGTTTTAACTAACTCACGATAAAATTCACCAATTAAAATAGCAGTAGATTTATCATTGATATGCCATAGTGAAGCCAAGGTACTACGGGCACCAGCTTTCACGGATGCTCCTGCTAACCCTAGTGTGGCGCGATTGTCACCAGTAGCAGTTTGGCAAGCACTTAACACCAACATTTCCAAAGCTTCTGAGCGAGTTTGATCTCGACGGCGCAGTAGGCTATCAAATTCCGTGACGTTGATCGGGCCATCATCTGCAAGTATAAAAGTATTCTCAACATTGGAACTAAATTGACCGTGGGTTGCCAGATGTAACACATTAAATGGCACAGTATTTACCTTACTCTCTAGGTTTTTACTGTTGAAGTCTTGATTTAGTAACTGGGTAGTAGATGCGATCGCTTGGGAAATAGAGTCGAATTCTGATTTAATTTCTGGTAGCGGTGGAAATTCCTGTTGAAAGCCTTGTGGTGGTTGCACTAACCCGGCAGCTAGTACATTGAGTTTTGTTTGTGTCAAGGGTTTGAGTTCGAGTAACTGGAGTCCCAAGCTGAGTGCTACAGCGTATTTTTCTACCAGATATTGCTGACCGTCATACAGTATAGCCATTGGCACATTTCGCAATATGCCATCTAGTACAAATACAAGGGTTTTGACTCCACTATCCTTTAAATCTGACTCAATTTCTTTGATTAACCACCCATAGACTTCTTGTGATAACGCCTGCACTTCTTCATTGCGATCGGGTTCTAATAGATACTCTCTGAGTTGTTTTATAGTACCTTCTACCTCATTCTGTGACTTATTTACTGTATAACTACGCAATGGTTGTTGAGGAATTTTGACAATCACTTGAAGTTGAGTAGGCAGAATAATTGGATAAATAATTGCGGCTGTGGGATTATCTTTATCTACCACTGTGTCAAGCAAAACAGTTTTGGCATTAATGCAAGCTTCCCGAAAAAAGTCGTCTAATTCCGCCAGTTGAAGTGCTTCAATCCTCTGTCTAGCTTTGTCTAAGGTTAGTTCGCTTGGATGAGTTTGCTGAAACTGCAACAATAATTCTACGGACTCTCGATATACAGGTTCTACACTTTCTTTAAAGGAAAACTGGACATTTCTATTCATAACCACTAAGTCACTACGGAGAGTCTGCAACTCACTGATCGCAGTATCATAGTTAGCAATAGCGCTCTCTATCTCTCCCTGCTGTTTTAACAAGCGTCCTAACTGCCAATGCCAAAGATAAGCGATATCTGGGGCGTTGATTGTTTCGGCTACGAGCAGTGCCTGTTCGGTGAGATTCTGGGCTATTGACCATTGTTTAGTTTGTTTGTATACACTACCTAGAGTTCCCAGAGCAAAGCTCTCGGCTCGTTTATCTGCTAAATCTTGAGCTTGTTGCAAAGCTCTGGCGCAAATTTGAGCGATCGCTTCGGGTGTAGTCCCGAATTTCATCAAGCTTTGAGCTAGATTAATCTGTGCATAAATAGTTTTCACAGAAGCAGGTAGTTGTGCCAGTTGAGTTTGGATTTGCGGCAATAGTGTCTGCACGGCGGCTGTTTGTCCCGTGTTCACTAGTAAGTTCAACTGATTAACTTGAGCCTGAACTTTGCTAATTTGGTTAGGAGCGATCGCAGCAGCTTGCTGATAGAATTCTATTGCTCCTTTAAAATCTTGCTGTCCTTGTGCTGTGTTGCCTAAACTAAACAAAGCAGCGCTCACATCTTGGGGAGAATCCAATTTTTGGGCGATTGACAAACTTTGCTTTAATACCCGACGGGAATGATCCAAATCTCCAGCTAATTGCAGAGCATTCCCGAAAGCCCGTAATTCTACTGCTTTACTGACTGAATCAGGTTTTGATTGTAACTGATACTGCAATTTAGTCAAGATTCTTAAACCCTGACGGTAAAATCCCAAAACTTGCCATGCTTGTGCTTGATTGATGCGATCGCGGATAATGCCATTTTGATCGCCTAATTGCTTATAGCTGGCTTCCGCACGTTGCCAGGTGTTAAGTGCCTGTTCAGCTTGTCCCAAGTCTAGTTGAATACTACCTTGAATATCTAGAATTGGAGCCAAAACCTGAAGATTTTGGGCAGGAGATGATTTTTCGAGCAACTTCAAGCTATCTGTAATTGCCTGTTGCGCTGGTGGCAAATTACCCAGTTTTTGATATGCCAACGCCAAATTACTTAATGCTACAGCCTGCTGTAATTCATTGCCTTGACTGCCAAAACTTTTAACTGCTTGTTGCAAAACTTTAACCGCTTCTGCAAATTTTTCTGCCTCATACAGCACTTTCCCCTGTTGCAACAAGTCTTGTGTTTGTGCAGAAGGATTTTGAATTGACACTCCAAGAGTTGCGATATTTTGTGTCTCTATAGTTGCAGCAACAGGAAAAGCAATAACGCACAAAAAAGCTGTCACCAGAACTAAGAGCATGAAAACAGGCAACTTATGGATTTTAAAAGGATGAATCAACCATATATTAAATCCGTCACATATCCGTTGCCACTGATTGTTTTTATGAATCTTGGGTTTCATCACAATTCCTCCCTTGAATCTTGGAGTAACGAATTATTGACCACAAGACATAGCAGAGGGAATAAAAGGGTTTATCGTCATCAGTTTCAAACCTATTTTTTATTTACAACCCAAGATTATGCGACAATTGCCGCATAATCTTTGCCTTTGATCGCATTTCTGGCAAAGCATTCTTAAAGGCGATCGCAGCAACTCTTTTTAATTATCCACTGAATAATATTATTTTCAGGAAACACCAGGATCATCAGCAGTTTTGATCTCTTTTAAAATTCGTTCTACTTGGTTAACTTTTTCACCTCTATTCTGTTCTTTGAAAATATTTAAAGCTTTTTCTAAAGAAGATAGCGCCTCGTCTTTTTTATTTGTTTGCCACAATGCTAGTGCAAAATTAGTTAGCCCTTCGCCATAATTAGGATTAATTTCCAGAGCTTTTTGATATTCAGTAATGGCTTCTTGCCAGCGACTTTGGCTTGCATAAACCATACCGATCGCATTGTAAGCTAGAGCGTATTTTGACCGGAGGCGAATAGCTTCTCGAAAAGAGCTAATTGCATCTTCTGGTTTCTTTTGCCGAAAAAGTACATTTCCTAGTTGAAAGTGTCCGAAGGCATCTTCTGGGAATTTTTTAATTAATTTGCGTAAATTTTCCTCTGCACCTGTTAAGTCTCCCTGACTAAATAAATTATTGGCTTGTTGCAGGAGTTGCGATCGCTCTGGTGTCCCTGTGTCTGAAAACTGTGCTAGTTGTTGTGGTTGTCTCCGTGCAGACTGTTCTGGCGAATGCAAAGAACCTTGTCCAGGAACCGCTAAGACTAATGGTGATATCCCCATTACACTTATAATACTCAGCATCATACAGCCAATAGGTTGAACAAATGCTGATTTGGATTTGTACTTCACCTTCATCGCCTTGAATGCCTCAATAATGTTCTAATCTTTATGATAAATTGGCCTGCGTTAGCGCGTAATGCATCACAAGAGAGACGATAAGGGCGCATATATGTACGCCCCTATTAAGCTCATTGGCAATTATTTACACACCTTCCCGTAACTTATCCAACACACCCCGATCTTCTAATGTTGAAGTATCTCCAGAGACTTCTTGCCCAGCAGCTAGATTCCGCAATAAGCGCCGCATAATCTTACCCGATCGCGTTTTGGGCAAAGCATCTGTAAAGCGGATTTCTCCGGGACGAGCGATCGCACCAATTTCTTTGACAACGTGCAGTTTGAGTTCTTTACTCAGTTCTTCACTTCCCTGATAAGTGCCTTCTAAAGTCACAAAAGCAACTACTTCTTCACCCTTAAGTTCATCTGGCTTACCCACTACTGCCGCTTCTGCAACTGCTGGATGCGAAACTAAGGCTGATTCTACTTCCATTGTACCGAGTCGGTGTCCTGATACGTTCAGTACGTCATCCACACGACCCATTACCCAGAAGTAGCCGTCTTCATCTTGCCTTGCACCATCACCAGCAAAGTAAGTATAGTTACCATCCTTGGGTGGAATGTGTTCCCAGTAGGTGCGGCGGAAGCGTTCTGGATCGCCGTAGACTGTCCGCATCATTCCTGGCCACGGATGTCGCACTGCTAGATAACCGCCTTCGTTATTGGGTACGGTGTTTCCTTCCAAATCCACGACATCTGCAATAATTCCTGGGAAGGGAAGAGTTGCGGAACCGGGTTTTGTGGGGATTGCTCCCGGTAGCGGTGTAATCATAATACCGCCGGTTTCCGTTTGCCACCAGGTATCAACAATTGGACAGCGATCGCCACCAATTACTTTCTGATACCACATCCAAGCTTCTGGGTTAATCGGTTCGCCGACGGTTCCCAACAAACGCAACGAAGACAAGTTTCGTGCATTGGGATGTTGTTCGCCCATCTTAATAAATGCCCGAATTGCCGTAGGTGCGGTATAAAAAATATTCACACCGTATTTTTCAATTACATCCCAGAAACAACCAGGATTAGAAGCACGGGGCGCACCTTCATACATTACAGTGGTTGCACCGTTGGAAAGAGGACCATAGACAATGTAGCTGTGTCCCGTAATCCAACCTACATCGGCGGTACACCAATATACATCTGTGTCTTGAAGGTCAAAGATCCACTTGGTGGTTATGTGGGTATACAAATTATAACCAGCAGTTGTATGCACTACACCCTTCGGTTTGCCCGTACTGCCAGAAGTGTAGAGGACAAACAGCATATCTTCGCTGTCCATTGGTTCGGCGGGGCAATCTGCTGATACTCCTTTTTGCAAATCATGCCACCAATGATCGCGTCCGCCCAACTGCATATAAGTTTCTTGTCCGGTGCGCTTGACAACGAGGACATTTTCTACACTGGGAACAGCACCATCAGCTAAGGCTTTATCTACCTGTTCTTTGAGAGGGACGATCGCATCTTTGCGCCAACCACCATCAGCCGTGATTACCAGTTTAGCTGTAGCATCAATTAAGCGATCGCGCAAAGCTTCGGCACTAAAACCACCAAATACTACGCCGTGGGGTGCGCCAATTCTGGCACAGGCTAACATAGCGATCGCAGCTTCCGGAATCATCGGCATATATATACCAACGCGATCGCCTTTTTTTACACCCAGTTGCTTCAATACATTGGCAAACTGGCAAACTTCCCGGTGCAGTTGGGCGTAAGTTAGGGTACGCGAATCACCTGGTTCTCCTTCCCAAATCAATGCTGCTTTATTTTTGCGCCAGGTAGTGAGATGTCTGTCAAGGCAGTTGTAAGAAATGTTTATTTTACCACCAACGAACCACTTAGCAAAAGGTGGTTGCCAATCTAATACTGTATCCCATTTTTGGAACCATTCTAATTCTGTTCCAGCCAAATCTGCCCAAAATTGCTGTGGATCGGCTTTGGCTTTATCGTAGAGGCGCTGATAGTCTTCCAGGCTTTTGATATGGGCATTCTGCGAGAATTCCGAGGGAGGATGGAAGAGGCGATTCTCTTGGAGGATTGATTCTATAGTTGGTTGAGACATGGTTAGTTATGAGTGCGATCGCTATTGTTACTAAAAACCATTCTTAGCCCAATTGTGCTAGACAATGTTTAGATTTTCGTTAAGCTAGATAGAAATTGCCGAGTTATTTAGTTTACATTGATTTTTATCTAGCAAAAGCAAGCGAGCAAGAAATGTAAAGACGTTACATTGCAACCTATCTACCGCCAATGTTGCAAAATATAAGTAGTCTTGACAAACAACGCCTGAAACTATGACGCTCACTGTTGAAGCTAGCAGCTTATCTCTCAACGATGTTCATCGCTTTCTCAAACTAGAAGAACTTTCAGATGGTTCATTCACAGACTTCTTAAATTTAGAACCGTTGACAAAGTTTGAACAGGAAGATTTATTGCGAATTAGAAACGACTTCCGTCGTTATCTCAGGCTTGGTAAAATTTCTGAAGGGTTGGTGAAATTTATAACGATCGCACCATTAATGCGGTTAGCGGGATTTTACGATGTGCCGATTCGGTTGACAATGGAAGATAGCATTGCGATCGCAGTCGAAGATGAAGACAGAAGAATTACCGGACGGATGGATATTTTAGCAATCAACAATCCCCAAAGTAATATTGCGCCGCCTTTTTGGGTTGTAGTAATTGAAACGAAAAATAGTGCGATTGAAGTGGGTGAAGGTTTACCTCAATTACTCACTTATGCTTTTAAAAGTTTAGACCAACAACCGTCTGTTTGGGGACTGGCAACTAACGGATTGCGTTATCAATTTGTTTATCTCAGATGTGACGAACAGCCAAATTATCAGTTAATGCCATTATTAAGTTTAAGCGAATCTCCAGATGCAATTGAGTTATTGCAAGTTTTCAAAGCTATTTGTCAGTTACCAAGTTTTCAGTAAATAAATTGCGGAGCGATCGCTGATGTCTGAACCTGCTACTCTAGAAATCATCTCTGATGGTATTTCAGAAGACGAAGTTATTTTTCCTCCTGGCGATATACTGAGTGACGAACCACCCTTGGAAAGTGACCTACACCGAGAACAAATCGATTTGCTGATTCGCATCCTCAAATTGTGGTGGCGAGATAAACAAGATTTTTATGCTTCTGGCAATTTGACGATTTACTACAGTCCTAACCAGAAAAAATCAGAATATTTTCGCGGCCCAGACTTTTTTGTAGTTTTGGGAACCCAGAAAAAAGACCGTAAAAGTTGGGTAGTTTGGCAAGAAGACGGCAAATATCCAAATGTGATTGTGGAAATTTTGTCAAGCTCAACGACAGCAGTTGATAAAGGTTTAAAAAAACAAGTTTACCAAGATACATTCCGTACACCAGATTATTTCTGGTTTGACCCTGTAACAATGGAACTTCAAGGATTTCATTTAGTTGATGGTAAGTATCAAGAAATCCAAGTAACCACTGATGGCCGTTTGTGGAGTCAGCAGTTAGAACTTTATTTGGGAGTTTATGAAGGTAAATTAAGATTCTTCACTACTGAAAATGAATTGATACTATCATCAGAAGAATTGGCGGAACTTCAACGTTTACGTGCCGAACAGGCAGAAGAACGTGCCCAACAGGCAGAAGAACATGCCCAACAAGCAGAGCAAGAAATTGCTCGACTGCGGGAGGTATTACGTACACAGGGCATCGACCTAGAGAATATTTAATGACATCAGGAAATTAACTAAAGACATTTTCAAGTTAAAATCTAGTTAAAAGTGTGTAAAAAAAGCGTAATCTTCTGAAAGTAGGGCATCGTTTGCAAGCACAAGAAATTAAGGATAAGCTAAAGTCCCTTATCGAGCAAGCCTCCTCGATAGATCATAATTTAGCGAGAAGATTAGATGAAATCAATCGCTGGGTAAAGGATATTAAGCCAGGTTCCCTGACTGCAAAACCTTTTGTCCTTGCCTTTCTCCTAGAGGTGATTACGGATTCTACAATTTGGCTGATAATCAAATCCCTACCTTCAGAAGAACAAAAAGCAAAATTCGAGCAAATGACGCCGATTGAGAGATATTGGTATGGTTATCTCTTTCCCAGATGGTTCAATGCAAGTGACTCCAAGTTTTATATTTGGAAACAAAAACTAATGGCAGGCGAATTTAATCAGGTAGATCATGATATCATTAAATCTATAGCTCAAGATATTGTCAGTCGAGAAGGTAGTTTTTGGCAGCGTTATATTGCCGACCTTTCTATGGCAACAGATTTAATTGTTAGTCGTAACAATCAACCACTGTGCATTCAAGTTACCAGTGTTAGTGAAGAACTTAATCATCAAAAGTACGAGGCTTGGCAAAATACACTGCGATCGTGGGAAATCGAGAGAGGATTGTTCTTAAGTTACAATCCTAAGGATGCTAATTTTGTGAACCAGTTAGTCAACGTGGCCCTGTATAACAGTGATTATCTTTCTGGTGGCAAATATTTAAAATTTTCGTGAAATTTCAGGAATTTGATATTTCAGATTTGTGTCTAGCCTACATACTTACGTGCTAATTAGAGCTTTTATGGCTAATCAAAGAGAAACTCACTGCAACAATCAAGTAGATACGTTTGCTGAAGCTTTAGCGACAGCACGACAAATGCAGCAAAACTGGCTAACTTATGGGGTTGATTTTGTCAATATTTACGTTGAAGATGTGGAGGGAGACTGGCTTGAAACGTGGGGACATGATGAAATATTAGGTAATTTTCAATTAGATACTATTAAAGAATTTCTGGTAAGTAATGATAGTGTAGCTATTAGGGTAAGAGAGCATTTAGGAGAGCGATCGCTCTTTGATTTTGCATTAAACTTAGATGAATCTTGGAGAATTTCCCAAACCAATGACAGGTTATCTGCTGTAAAAAATCTGTTAGCTGGTGAAGGACATAGTATTGATACAGATGACATCAGGTTATTAGATTTAGCAGATAGTCTGGTGGTAAAGTTGGCAGAGATTTTGTGAAATTTTTAGTTGCGTAGTGGTAGAGTAAATCTTGAAGTTTTATGTTGGTTGCCCTTGGGTGGCATGTAGGCGATCGCTTTTCCAGATAAGCTTTAATAATCTTTAGAATGTGCAATTTTTATCACTGTTAGTAGCAAGGGTTGATCTTGAATCTTGACTTTAAAGACAAAAGTTGCATGGTGAATTCCAAAAATCATACGCTGCACTTTCGCCGCTATGTCTCTACAAGCTTGAGGTACGCTACTAGCTGGCTGCGCTGCCAAATCTTCCACAATACGTACTAAGCGCTTGTTTCTTCTCTCATCTCCTAAGTCTGTTTGTTGCAATTCTGACTCTGCCCATTTTTGCATGATGCACCATCACCCGCAACTATACTTTCTCTCAAAACTATACCCATCAAGCGTTTCGCTCTATTTTTAAGTATTTTGTCTGTTTGTTAAGAGGTTGTTTGAAAAGTAGTTAGCTGTAATTTTAATTACATTATCACCCCCCCCCTTAATTCACCCTTGTAAAGGGGGGAAACAAGAAAAATCTGGTTCCCTCCCCTTTCTAAGGGGAGGGTTAGGGTGGGGTAAAAAATATTTGATACATCAATTATGACTTTTCAAACATCCTCTAAGAAAGATCCGGGTAATGGATAACCCCAAGGGAGAGGGGCTGGGGGTGAGGGCAAAATATGGCAAGATCCCAGCCCACAAGATTGAATAATTTATTTGCTGACTTGATAAATTGGTTTAACCTGACGATAAGTATTAAGTAAGCTGAGAAATTTATTCCCATCAAAATTTATCGGGTCAACTTTTTTACCAGAGCGGTCTACTAAATGGTGCGTAGTGATGCGATCGTCCGGGACTTGACTTTGAGCAATTAACCAAGCAAGAGAATTATATTGAGCCTCCGTATAGCCACTATGGGTTTGTTGACTGCCACTGTCATAACTATCTGGGGGTGTTTCCAAAGAGACGTGATAAGCAAAATTATTCACAGACGCGGGTAAAGTTGGATTAGTCTGCACAGTTTCCACTCCCTGTGGAGTCTCAAATACTGAGTTAGCTGCACCAAAAGCCCGCTTTTCTGGTGGTACTAGATAAACTACCGTTCCGTCTAACTTGATTAAAGCGTGGTAACTTGCTTGCACACTTTCATCGTCATGGGCTACTTGAAAGAAATTGATGGCGCTAGAAGCTGAATAACCAGTTTCATGGATGACGATAATTGGTTGGTTGGTGAGAGGAAGTCCGTTAGCATCTTGGGTATACCGTTCTCCATAGTTAGTTGGGTTAACTGCGACAACTTGATAATTAGGTCTGTACTGTGCAAAAGCTTGAGTGGTTACATACCTTGCTACAGGCTGGTTAGTCTTGACTGGGGACTTGATAACATTTTGAAATTTCTTCTCTGGCTCTTTCGCTGATTGAAATTGCGCCTGGGGATATTTACTGAAAGCTGTAACCTGTGGATTGGCTGCACGGGATATTGTCGGATTGTTGTGTAATTTTGTTGCTCGTCCAATTAGCAGCACTACAATTAAAGTGGCGAACATCAGCCAGATTAGTAGCACTCTAGTCACCCAGTCTGTAAACTTCATTTTTCTAATACCCGTAAAACGGTAGATATTAATTTATAGCTAAACTGGCGTGTCAGTTGTAGAGGCGCACTTCTGTAAACCCCTACCGCTCATGGTATCCAAATAATAATCGCTATAATACCTTAATTCTAGTCAAATATACCTTGATAATCCCTGCAATAGTGCTGTTAAAAGCCATTTAATTTCAATGCCGTGGGTAGTGGATTCGCGGGTGTGAAAGTCTTCATCGTGTAGCGCTGTTAATGATGTTTTACCCGCATCCTCTTCACCAACTACTAGCAGCTTAGAAAAATATTATCCTTTAGCTTCTAACCTGGCTCGAAGATAGGTCAAAATTGCCTCCGTTCCCTGCTCAACAATTTCAGGCGGTGGCGAGCTTAATTGTGGATTGTTAGAGAGGAATAGCATTCTCAAGTTGGAGAGTTGGCAGATTTCTGGCGGCAGGCTGCTGAGTTGATTATTAGCGAGGAATAGCATTCTCAAGTTGGAGAGTTGGCAGATTTCTGGCGGCAGGCTACTAAGTTGATTGTTATTGAGGGATAGCCACTTCAAGTTGGAGAGTTGGCAGATTTCTGGCGGCAGGTTGCTGAGTTGATTGTTAT
>NZ_JAVRCE010000082.1:0-18900 GCF_034530915.1 Nostoc sp. DedQUE09 | reverse complement strand
TTCAAGTTGGAGAGTTGGCAGATTTCTGGCGGCAGGTTGCTGAGTTGATTGTTATAGAGGGATAGCCAAGTCAAGTTGGAGAGTTGGCAGATTTCTTGCGGTAGGCTGCTGAGTTGGTTGTTATGGAGGTATAGCATTGTCAAGTTGGAGAGTTGGCAGATTTCTGGCGGCAGGTTGCTGAGTTGATTGTTATAGAGGGATAGCCAAGTCAAGTTGGAGAGTTGGCAGATTTCTAGCGGCAGGCTGATGAGTTGATTGGCAGAGAAGTCTAGCCTTGTTAAGTTGGAAAGTTGGCAGATTTCTGGCGGCAGGCTGCTGAGTTGATTGTTATTGAGGGATAGCCAATTCAAGTTGGAGAGTTGGCAGATTTCTAGCGGCAGGCTGATGAGTTGATTGGCAGAGAAGTCTAGCCTTGTTAAGTTGGAAAGTTGGCAGATTTCTGGCGGCAGGCTGCTGAGTTGATTGTTATTAAGGGATAACTCAGTTAAGTTGGAGAGTTGGCTGATTTCTGGCGGCAGACTGCTGAGTTGATTGTTATTGAGGTATAGCCTTGTTAAGTTGAAAAGTTGGCAGATTTCTGGCGGCAGACTGCTGAGTTCATTGTCATCAAGGTGTAGCACCGTTTCCTTTTCCCTGGCAGCTTGTTCAATAATTTGCAACAATTCTTCGTTTGTCACCTGCAAACCTCACCAACTCTGTAGCGATATTTACCAGATTAGTGTATTGCAGGTTATAGGGAATGTGGCTAGATTAATGTGTTCCATCTGCGTAGAAACGGCTTTAATATTTAAATTAGCAGGGCGCGTAGGCATAGGCCGCACCACTAACGCTACAGGCGATCGCTTTATGGCATACATTGAATATAGTTAGCAGTCGGCAATTCCATGAATATTCGTCAAGAACTTCTAAGTCTGATTGAATAACTCAATGATGAGCAGTTATCAGCATTGCTTGATTTAGCTCTTTCTTTCAAGAATGGCAAAAAATCTGTTAATCCTACTGTTGAATCTCAGGCTTATCAGGATTGGGTAAGTCCTGAAAATGATATTTACGACGAAGTATTTGCTGATGAACTTACAGCAAAGAAATTCCAAATTCTTTGAATAGCTATTATTAGAAAACCAATCACAATCACTCCTGCTACCGCTGGTAAAACTAGCGCCAGCACAGACAGTCCGATGGCGATGAGCAACTCAATAGTTGACACAACTGGATTGGTTAATCCACCTGAAACGCCAGTAGAACTTATCCGCAATATATTCGTTAATCCCTGAGTTAATCCTGCGGTTCCACCACCAGCAACTAAAGCTAACGTCCATTGCACCAGTGGATTCATCTCTGGTGCAACAGATGCTGTGACGATTGTCCCGGCGATAAATGCCGCAGGAGTGGCTACAATATCCAGCAGATGATCCAACCAAGGAATGTAATAACCGATAATTTCTAGTAAACAAGCAACGGCAAATACAATTACAGCTTGAGGTGTTTCCAGCCAATCAAAGTTAGTCGGCAAATCAAAATGTCCAAAAACTGAAGCCACACTCAAGGCTAGCAGTGGTACAAATACTCGAAAGCCAGCCGCCGCGCTCAAACTAATCCCCAGTAATAATTCAATAAATGTATTTAGATTCAACAAAGAATTTAAATCCATAGTAAGACTCAAGTTATACTCCTGGTGTTTTTTCCATCTTTGAGCTGAACGGAGTAACAACTCTAAGCTGTAATCCCAAGATAAGAAACTTGACGGCAATATTTCATCTAACTATGTGTAGAATTCAGTGAAACCTCACCTGTGTCAATACTGCGTAGTCTTTGCCTAAAAAATAACCCCAATGTGCTGTTTATTAAAATTAGCTGCATAACAGCTTATCAAGCACAAGGAATAACTAACTCGATATGCAACGTCCATACACCGCTATATTAATTGTACCAACTGGCGTTGGGGCTGCCATTGGGGGTTATGCAGGAGACGCTTTGCCTGTTGCCAAAGTTATCGCACAGGTTTGCGATCGCCTAATTACTCACCCCAATGTCCTGAATGGCGCAAGTTTGTATTGGAATCTCCCAAATACTTTTTATGTTGAAGGTTATGGACTTGACAAATTCGCCTCTGGATGTTGGGGTTTGCGTCCAGTCCGAACTAACAAAGTAGGTTTACTTTTAGACCAAGGCATTGAGCCAGAGTTGCAGCTACGACATATACAAGCCGCCGATGCAGTCAGAGCAACTCTAGGATTGACCTTAACAGATTATGTAATTACTGATGCGCCATTAAATGTAGAATTACGGACTACAGCATCGGGAGCGAGTTGGGGAACAATTGGCAACCCGGATAGTTTATTACGGGCAGCTGAGATATTAATTAAAAAAGCGGGGGCAGAAGCGATCGCAGTTGTTGCCCGTTTCCCCGATGATATGGACTCAGAAGCAGTACAAAAATACCGCCACGGTGAAGGCGTAGATTCTCTGGCGGGTGCAGAAGCCGTAATTAGCCATTTGCTAGTACGAACCTTTCAAATTCCTTGCGCTCATTCTCCCGCGCTTTTGAGCGAACCTCCACAACCTGATTTATCGCCCCGTTCCGCCGCCGAAGAATTGGGCTATACCTTTTTGCCCTGCGTGCTTGTAGGATTAAGTCGTGCCCCACAATTTATAGTAGAAAAAGGAGCAATCAGATCGCAGCAAGAAGATATTTGGGTAGATGAAGTGGATGTTGCGATCGTACCAGCAAATGCTTGTGGTAGCAGTGCCTTACTGAGTTTAAGCCAAAGACGATGCCAAATAATTACAGTAGAAGAAAATAAAACTCTGATAAAAGTTCCTGCCCAACCCTTGGGGATCAAATCTATACAGGTAAACTCATATTTAGAAGCAGTAGGTGTATTGGTGGCACATAAAGCAGGCATCAATCCCTCCGCTCTCCGTCCCAAATTATTACCTTTGCAGCCCATTAGTTAGGAGCTAGGAGGCAGGAGGCAGGAGTTAAAAGTTAAAATTCATACTAATTCCCTGAATTACACTAAAAATTATTCTCCCCTGCCCCCCTGCCCCCCTGCTCCCCTGCTTCCCCTGCCCCCTCCCTCATTCCCCTTAAAAACCCGTGATTGAACAACAAAAGCAAGAGCCAGAAATTCCATACCTGACACGCATCCAAGTACTTGGGGCGATGGGAGCGACTGCAATCATTTTGTTGATAGTCGCCAAACTTTCGTTATACTTTGGCAACTTTTCGCTATTTTCTTGGGACTTGAATCCAAGAGAGTTGCTTTTAGGTGTAGGGTTGGGGTTTGTACTCACTGCCTTAAGTGGCTTAACTTACCGTCTATGGACTGCCTATCGTAAGAGTGCAGATTATTACCTAGAAGTAATACTCAAGCCTTTAGCTTTACCAGATTTAATTTGGCTGGGCTTTCTACCAGGATTGAGTGAAGAATTGTTATTTAGAGGTGTGATGCTACCAGCTTTAGGCTCCGATCTGATAGCTGTAATAGTATCCAGTCTTTGCTTTGGCATCTTGCATTTTAGCGGTTCCCAACAATGGCCTTATGTAATTTGGGCAACAATTGTCGGGATGATATTGGCATATAGCGCCCTGCTCACGGGCAACTTGTTAGTGCCGATTGTTGCTCATATTATTACCAATTTGATTTCTAGCTATTTCTGGAAAATGCGGCGATTTTCGGCAATTAAAAAATAAATATTTGTTAATCGGCAAGATATTATCACAATTTATGCTTAGTTTTTGGGCATTGGTTACATTGGATAACATCATAAGTTGACAACTGGTCTAATTTATTGTTGTAGCTGGGCAAAAGTTCAACTTTTTTTGCTTTCTAGTTAGCAAACTGTGCGCTGCAATGCTTCCATACGTCCATCAGGGCGCAGTGCTGCACCGGACTATTAACCAGGAGACTACAGCAATGATGAAAGCTGAAGATATCATGACCAAAGATGTAGTTACCATTCGCGGTTCGGCAACTGTTGCTGAAGCGGTGGGGCTGATGAAGGATAAAGGATTGCGGGCGCTGGTTGTGGATTGCCGCCATGAGAATGATGCTTATGGCATTGTCACAGCAACGGATATTGTCTATAAGATCACAGCCTACGGTAAAGATCCAAAGCAAGTGCGGGTTTACGAAATTATGAGCAAGCCCTGCATTGTAGTCAATCCTGATTTGGGTGTGGAATATGTAGCGCGGTTATTTGCTAATACTGGTATTCATCGCGCGCCTGTGATTCAAGGCAAGTTGTTGGGCATCATCTCGATTACCGACATTTTGACTAAGAGCGACTTTGTGGAAGCGCCAAAAGCGCTACTGCTGGAAGAGAGAATTCAAAAAGCAATTGAGCAGGCTCGTGCTATTTGCACTGAACAAGGTGCTTATTCTAAAGCCTGTGCAGCTGCCTGGGATGAGGTAGAAGAACTTCAGGCAGAAGCAGCTCATCAAAAAGCTGAGGGTATGATATCAGCTAAAGTCTCTTTTGAAGAATACTGCAAGGAAAACCCCAATGCACCAGAATGTCGAAATTATCACCCGTAATTGAAGTGGGAAAATAATAGACATCTGGTGAAAAAGAATGTAGAGATTTACCACTGCGATGTTTCTACAGGGCTTATGGATAACGCATATTTAATTTCACCAGATGTTTAATATTGTTTGTCTACTTCCGCATCCACCTCAATTTAACGTCTGGCAACTCGCATCAATAAGAATAAACCTATTCCCAAAAAAAGAAAGTTGGGCAACCAAGCTCCCATAAAGGGAGAAAGGACACCTGCTTGTGCCATCGCCCCACTAATAAAGAAAATTAAGTAGTACGAAAATATAACTAGGACACTAATCCCAAAGCTGGTACCTCTCCCCGTCCGCTGGGGTATGCTTCCCATCGCTGCACCTACCAAGCCAAAAACCACGCAGACAAAGGGCAAAGAGATTTTTTGTTGAATCCGCACTTCAAGTTTACGAATTTTTTGGCGATCGCCACCAAGATTTTCCACTTCTAGTTGATTTAGTGCTTCAGAAATATTCATCTCACCATAATCCCGGCTTTTTTCTGCCAGACTTAATGGCGTACGCGGTAGTTGCAGTTGTTGGTGTTCAAATTTGACGATGTTACGATAGGAGCGATCGGCAGCAACAAAATAGATCGTACCGTTGTAAAAATCCCAGACATTTTGAGAAGGATTCCACTGAGCAGATTCTGATACGACAATTTGATTCAGATTTTTTGTTGAGCGATCTATAATTGTCAACCCTGTCATCCGCTTACCATCAAATTGGTCGGCGTAAAACAAGCGTGTCAATATCCGATTTTTAGAGCCATCTGGCTGGACAACATCCTGGTATTCAGGATAGAAAATATTTTGTTGTTTAAAAGTTGGCTTGTCTGATTTGAGTGCTTTATCCAGAGTCATCGCCGCTTGATAATTTGCTGCTGGTGCAATTTCTTCGTTAAACACAAATGTCATTCCTGTAACCACAAGACTTAACATCACAGCAGTTAGCACCATGCGATAGACACTGACGCCACAACCACGCAAAGCAATTAATTCGCTCTCGCTAGAAAGACGACTGTAGGTCATCAAAGTAGCCAGCAGCGTAGACATGGGAAATGCTAAAACGATAAAATTGGGAAATTTTAACAAAAAAACTTGAATAGCAATGTCTATAGGTAGCCCAGATTCTACAATTTTTCTGACGAGATCAAATACAGCATCAATGGTGACGCCAATTGATGAAAAAGCTCCGACACCAAAGAAAAACGGCGCTAACAATTCGCTGGCAAGGTAGCGATCCATGATCGTAAAAGGTAGCAGCGAATAAAGACTATTAAAAGGCGTGAGCTTCTTTGATATCATAAGCAACTTGAAAATTTAGATATTGGCAACCCTGGCAAAGCGAAGCATTTCTAGTGTATTTAAGATCAAAATTAAATACTTAATGGCTAAAAATAAACTAATAAATTCATGCTGAAGAATCAAAAATCAAAATATTCTGGGAAATTATTAACTAAATAATTGTTAATTTAGACTTGAAAATTATCTCCTAAATAATATTGCCGCACGAGGGGATTGCTGTAGAGTTCGTCAGCAGCACCAAAAGCGAGGATTTGTCCCTCACGCATAATGTAGGCGCGATCGGTTATGGCTAGGGTTTCGCGGACATTATGATCTGTAATTAAGATTCCCATACCGCGATCGCGCAGTTGTGCTACGATTTGCTGAATTTCTGAGACTGCGATCGGATCTACTCCCGCAAATGGTTCATCCAAAAGTAAAAATTTTGGCCCTTCTTGTCCAGCAGCTAAAGACCTTGCTAATTCCGTCCGCCGTCGCTCACCACCAGATAGTTGAATTCCTTTACTCCTAGCTAATTTTTCCAACCGAAACTCCCGCAGTAAAGTTTTGAGTCGCCTTGCCCACTCCCAACGTGGCACATGAGTTTGCTCTAGTACTAACAGAATATTATCCTCTACCGAGAGCTGGCGAAAAACACTTGGTTCTTGTGCTAGATAACCAATACCCAGTCGTGCCCTCTTATGCATTGGCATTCCCGTCACGTCTACATTACCCAGCCAAACTTTTCCTTGATTGGGTTTTTCTAAACCTGTGGCAATGTAAAAAGTCGTTGTTTTACCAGCCCCATTGGGGCCTAGTAAACCAACAATTTCGCCCTGAGCAACAGAAAGATTGACACGATTGACAATTACTCGCTTGCCGTAAGATTTGTGAATATTCTCTAAAACAATTTTCACGCTGGAAGCACCCTTTCTTGGTGGTAAATGCTAATTAGAAGGCTTCAAAGGTGGTGTTTGTGGGGCAGGTGTCGCAGTTTGTCCGCTATTATTTGATTCCTCGATCATGTAGATAGACTCTACCTGACGGTTGGATTGCGGTAAAGCAACAAATCGCCCTTCATCAATTAAATAGGTTACTTTCTCTGCTCGGATACTGTTACCGCCCTGTTGCAGAATATATACGTTACCACTGAAATCAATTCGGCGTTCCTTACTAAAATACTGTGCTTGGGCAGATGTTGCCTGAAGTTGGCGAGCCGGATACAACATTTGCACGTTACCGCGAGCAGTGATTACTTGATTTTTCGCGTCATATTCTTGCACATCAGCGCGGATAGTCAGGGGGCGATTTGCCTGAGATGTTTGTGCAGTAGCGGTTTGCACTTGGGTAGGGAAGGCAAAAGTGCCTAAGAGTGCAGCTGGCAGCATTAAAGCTAATCCAAAGCGACGCATTTGGGATATGGGCAATTGATAGCAGGGCATCATAGCAATTGGGGATTTAGGATTTCAGCTTGCATTCTAATTATCTCAAGTACTTTATCCAGATATAAAATATACGATCTGGAGTGATTGCCGATAACTACTGGCTGAAATAGTGACGCTACCCCCAACCTCAAGGTTTCAGCTAATTGATATCTGAGTGAAATCGACGTAGGCACAATACTCTTCTTTTAACAAAGACGCTACGCGTAGCTTGCTTCCACTGAGTGGTACGGGAAGTCGTCGGCTAGCTGAATTTTGCCTACCAGGGATTTCAGGCAACGCATAATTTAACTGGATGTCTAATCATCAGTACTTAGCACAATTCTAGGCAAAGATAAGACTTGATTTTCGCCCAGATCGCCAGGGGCAATTTTATCTGGCCCGATTTGTTGTAAATTCGTCAACAACACTGCGCTCTCGCTCAATAGCTCATCTACATCAACGCCGCCGTAACTAGATGGGTAACGGCGTAGGCGATTGCTGCCTTCTCCCAATAGAATTACCGCACCTCGCCAGTTCCGATTCTCCAAATGATACAGCGCTACAGCAATTTGGAGAATGCCTTGATAAAAGCTTTTTTCCGGTTCGCTAGCTTCAATCCACAAAGCCTCTAAAGTGTCATGACAAGCGTAGAACTGTCCAGAATTGAACTGTTCTACGCCTTGCCAAAACTCTTGGGGGATGATTTCGCTCATCCCATGCTGTCTCGTACTTCTTTGATTGTTTCTAGAGAGATTTCTTGTTTGTCTCCAGCAAACTCGTTGTCAGGGGTGAGGAATAACATGCAATGGCACTCTTTGCGTTCTCTCATTGGCACACAAGGACAGTTCCAATATGTGGCGTGAATCTCAGCTTCTTTATCTTCGTAATGGCGACAAGGACATAAAGGCGCACCCAGATCGTCTTTATGTTTGGCTAGTCCTTCAATCACAACTGCGGTGACAGAAGGTTCAGAACAGAAGTATGTTCCAGTACGCTTGGCGTATTGTTCGGAAAAATGCCGCATTGCCTCTAGGCTTTTATCGCTGGATTTTGTGTTATGTTCTGATGTGATCATGTCGCTCATAATTTAAATATTTCTTTGCATTGTACCTCAGCCTCACTAAGGGATTACTGGGTGTATTTCCCCAACCTTACCTGCTCAAATTATCTTCCCTTTGCTCAAAGGCTGATATATCCGGTGTTCTGGGATCAGAGAAAATCTCAGAAATCGCAGAAGCTGAACTTATCAGCAGTCTTTGAAATTATAAAATTTGAATTGATTTATGAATGTAATGTTTTTTGTAGTTGGGGTTGCAGTGATCTATCGCTTTGCAAAACTATACCAGGGTGTTCCCAATTAATTACCTCTGGTTCTGCTGCTGAGGAGATATTTGGCCACAAAACCCAGCGACTACCTTGAGGAAGAGTAGCAAGGCTCAGAGGATTCTGAGTTAGCCAAATCAAGGGATAGCTTTTAGGAACAACTGAACTGGCATCTTCTAAGGCTGCGGTTGCTGCTAAGGTTTCTAGAACAAAGCGATCGCCTTTGATTAAACTTGTTGATGCTGTCCACAGTTGCACCTGTAATTGCTGTTGCTGTGCATAAAAGTACAGCGATGCTGCGGCAATTACTGCTTGTTCAAAGTTTTCTTCTTCCCAATTGCTAGCACTGTCAAGGGCAATAACTATTTCTTGTCCACCTGTTACCATCTCTAACTCCCGCACCCTTAATTCTCCATAGCGGGCGCTAGTTCGCCAGTGAATCAGACGGGTGGGATCTCCTAGACGATAAGGACGGAGCGATCGCACCAGCCCCGTTGTCGCTGTCTGCAAGGGTTTACCACGAGGATCGCCCCTTTTGCTCTCTTCTTGCCCCATTTCGTCTACTAGGGGGCAGGTAGCCAAGGGTAATACTGTGGGATAAACGATCGCTGTGGCAGCACAATCACGCTGACGACGACACCAAAACAATCCCAAAGGCGCACCAGAACCTAGTTCGACTGTATGCCAGCGATAAACACCCCGGCGCTGGGTGGGGTGGTAATATACCCAACGGTAACTACCTTGGCGAGGAATTGTTTCAATGGCCTTTTGTACTGGTTTCCCTAAGACAAAGGGTAGTATATCTTCAACTTGCAATAAGCTTACAGGCTGGTGTGCCTGATTGCGGATTTCTAATTCTACAGTGAGATCGTCGCCTGCTGACACAGGTTGAATGGGACGGCGGGTGATAGATAGATTTGTGAGCGATCGCGGCGGTAAGATAGCTGCTACACCCAAAAGGGCAAAACTAATGCCGCTAATGGCGTACAGCCAACCAGCCATAGTATTGATACCTGCGCCAAAAAAACAAATAGCAGTTCCTGCTAGTACCCAACCGCTGTATGCAGGGGCACAAGCGCGGGTTTCTAACCAATTGGTGATGGGTTTAATGATTTTCATGTTTCTTTTTTAACCCAACGCCACCCGAAATTCACAGTGTCTTAGGGGTTCGCCAAAAAGCTTTTAGTTGGATTCCTCAAAAAGAGATGGAAAGTTACGACGACCGCTTACAACCCTTAGAATTTCGATACCATCATCTAATACTTTGTAGAAAACAATATAGCCTTCCAAGGATATACCTCGAAGCTCTGGACGAATTTTTGCGTAACTTTTACCACTGTTTGGGAAAGCAACAAGTTGTTGACACTTGCGGTTGAATTCACTGAAAAATCGTTCTCCTGCTTCAACGTTAGTTTCAGCAAAGTAGTCGGCAATTTCATTGATATCTCGGCTGGCAAGAATATTGATGACGTAGTGACTCATGCTTGCGCCTGATGTCCTTGTCGAAATCGCTCTAAAATTTGGTTTACAAATGTCTCTCCATCAATAGGAGGCGTTTGGTCTGAAGCTAAAATCGCCGCATCAATTTTTTCTCGCACATCTTCGACCCATTTAGCATCGGCGCGATCGTATTCATCAAGCAAGCGTAAAGCGATTTCAAGGGCTTCTTCTGCGGAGCGATATTTCCCAGACTGGAGCTTGGTTTGAATAAAGCGTTCTTGATCGGGTGTGAGACTTATGCTCATAGAAAACCTCTATTCAGATCATTCACCATTTTAAATTAAAAAACTCACTCTGCTTTTTCGTTCAGTTAGGGTTTATTCAGGCCGAAATGATCTATAGCTCTAGCCCTTGTTGCCGATATTTGTTGAGTAGCAGTTGCTGATAGTTGCTGACTGCTTCAGGTGGAGATATCTCTAAAGAATCCACAGCCTCAAACCATTGTGACCATTTTTCCACAAGCGGTTCATCAGGCTGACTGTCAGCAATTTTAACTTGATGTTTGTGGATAACAAAATCAATGAAATCGGTCACTTCTTGCAGGAGCGGTTCGGAAAGTTGCTGCAATTTTGCGATTGCAGTTTCACGAATAGTCATGATAATTGCTTTTTTCAGTCCTCTTCATTGTTACTCAAAGATTTGACTAAATGTACAGCAAGGGCGATTGCTTTCTGTAAAAATCTCTGCTCGCTAGCGATCGCTCTTGAGTTATGTCGTTATCAAATTGATGTCTTTACACCTTAATATTACTAGCGGGGGTTAGACTTTCTTCTTTTGTTGGAAGTTGCAGGATTGCCAGGAACTTCAGGCGTTTTTAGCTCAGAGACGGTAGATTCTTGCTCATTAACTAATTGTGCTTGCCCATCCACAATGAGCTTATCCGTTTGTACCTCTTCAATAACTTCTTCAGAAATAGCTGACTTCTCTGCTTGAGCCTCATCGAGAGTTTCTTCTTGACTAGCTAAAAGCCCTGCATACTTAATTCTTTCTAAGCCCACCTGAAATCCAGCATAGTCGTGAATTGTTTGACTCATGTCAATATCAAGCTTGTAATCACGACGCAAATTTTGGATTGCATTCTTAATTGCTTCAATTTCCTTAATTGCTTCATTCTCTATATTACTTTCTAAAATTACCTCAATCTCATCAAGCAAAATCACACCATGCTCACGTCTAGCAGAGATAGGATGAAGTGCAATAAAGTTCTTCTTTAAACGTTCTATTTTTTGTGACAGCCTTTCATCTGTTAACCTTTGCTGGGCACTGCGCTGCATAACGTTTAACTTCTTAAACAAAGTTTTGAAGTTATGTTCAAAATTTTGAAGTGCGCCGAGTTCACGTTCATTAAGTGAATCTTGTTTCCGCGACCACTCATTAACGACTCTAATAATATTTCGAGCAAAACCAGCCTTACTAATTTTTAAGTCTTTTTCAGGAAAGTCTTTTAGAGTTTCTTCTATAGCATCAAGCATAGTTTGACCAGCAATCTTACTTGAAACTAAGTCTTCAGTCAGGAATAAAAGCTCCGTTTCATCTACTTGAAGGAACTCTTGTAAATAAAGCTTTGTTGCTTGGATACAAATTGGCAAAGAAATAATATCTTCTATTTCCATCTTTGCTGTTATATTCTCACCTACTAGGCAGAATTCTTCTTTAAGATCAGCAAGTTGAAGAATAAACTTTTCTTTAAGTAAAGGTCTTTTATGTTGACCACCTTTACCTAATAATTGCTTCTTAGCATCATTACCACTCTGATCACTATCCAATAGAACAATAACTGCGATTTGCTCTACATGCCTTCCACAAGCTAGATAGACCATGTAAGGAATTTGTGTGGCTCCCCCTGAATCAACAATCGTAATTTGGTTTAAATCTAAAGTTTCTAAACTAGATACACCAGAGGCTCGAAGATATGTTGCGGCTCCTGCAATAAGAATTTGATCGCCAATACCTTCAACCATCAAATTACAATTTCCAATGAAAACCGTTTCGCCGATATGAGGGCCAATAGAAGACCTTAAAGGTTCATAACGGTTTTGGGCAAAATCTTTAACTACACGTGTTCCTTCATCTTCATTTCCCTTCTGTAAGACCCGAATCCGCTCAGAATGGTTCTTATCAATTAAAAAAGGAGAGTGAGTTACGTAGACTACCTGAACTGGATGAGTTAAATGTGAGCTTGGTTCGGGACTTGCAAATAAGTCAAATACTTTAAGTAAGTCTTGTTGAGCTTGACTAGATAAGTAAGCATCTGGCTCATCCATCAATAGTATTTCAGTTTGACTTGGATGAGGTTCGTGAGATCGATACTCAATGTAGTAGCTAAGAAAGTATCGTAATCCTTGGCTTCTTTCATTAAATGAATATTCAGTTCCTGTTCTATCAGTTATGGTAAAAACTAAGTCATAGTCTCTTGCCATAACTTTTAAACAGAAGTTACGATCCTGAACCCAATAGGTAGGAAAATTTAAATTAATTGCTAATTGGCGATTTATATCCTCAATGATTCCATTTGCATAACCTTGCATTCCATCTTTAATCGCCTTAGCTAAATCAAGTAAAGCCTTGATATCAACCTTGGCAATTTTACAGATTAATTTGTAAGCTAAATTGAATTCTTTTTCTCTTTTTTCCTTCTCTTTATTACTAAAACTGACTTCATCAAGTGCTAAAACAATCGATTTTATTGTCTCAACTGCTTCACGATCAATTTCTTCCCTCTTTTCACCCCAAAGAACACGAACTTTAGTAATCAATTCTGGATTATCACTAAAAACATCAAGTGCATCTACTATTTTGCTTCTTTGTTCTCGATCCAGAAGTTCAAATTTTCTACCACCCGAATAGTTTTATTGACCAAACTGAACTAATTTTTTAATGGGAACACTTGACGGAAGCGCAACACTAGACTCGATTCTAAATGCTCTAGGAAGTAATTTTTCTAACTCAATGACTTGTTTTTGTCCAATTCTATATGGTCTGTAATCTCCTTTTTCAGGTAAATAAATAGTTAAATTATTAACATTATTACGAAATATTAAAAATCGATCAAAAATAACGCTCTCAGGAATTTCTATGATTTTTCTTATACTTGCATCTTCAAGTTTAGAAAGACTAGACCATTCGGAACCAAAGTCAGGATATTTTAATTCATTCTGTTTAACAGTGAAAAAAGGAGAATAACGGCAGAAATCACTCCGCTCAATATCTTTGCCAGATATAGCCTTTTCAATAGCGGTTAACAAGTGAGACTTTCCAGATTCATTTGCACCAACAATTGTTGTAATTTTGGATTCTATGGGAACTTCAATATATGGGTAGAAAGCAGTGCCTATCAGTTCCCAAGGTTTAGGCTTCACTCTGTTATTATGCTTTCTCAGGAAGTCATCATTGAAGGATTTATAGAAGCGGATGAACACTGTCTTGAGATGCATAAGCTAAGATTTGATAATACAATTGTGCTACTTGCGTAGCTTACTCAGTTATAACAGTAGTCTGTAAGACATGTCATTACGTAATTTGTAAAAATTTTATAGATCAGGTTTCTGCATCAGGCATCTGATTCAATCTAAATAACAAAATAAAAAGCCCGCTCATGCGGGCTTTTTAAATCAATTAAGTTATTGCTTTACTTAGCGTTTAGCCAACTTCTTCGACATCTTCCGTAGACGAATCGATTGGGGTGTAACTTCCACCAATTCATCAGGGCCAATGTATTCCAAAGCACGCTCTAGGCTCATGTCTATTGGTGCTTGCAGTTGCACCAGTTCATCGCCACCAGCAGCGCGGTGGTTGGTTAACTGCTTGGTTTTACAGATATTCAGTTCCAAATCTTGCGGACGATTGTGTTCGCCTACAATCATGCCTCTGTAAACCTTTGTGCCGGGAGTAATAAAGAATGCTCCTCTATCTTCGGCGTTTCTCATGGCGTAGAAGGTAGAAACACCTTCTTCAAAGGAAATTAAAACGCCTTTGTTACGGGCTTCAATGTCGCCACTGAGTGGACGGTAGTCTAAGAAGCTGTGGTTCATGATGCCTTCGCCACGAGTCATCCGCATGAATTCACCCCGGAAACCAATCAAACCACGGGCGGGAATGACAAACTCTAGCTGAGTGCGATCGCCACTACCTGGTTGCATATCTTGCATTTCGCCTTTGCGTTGTCCCAGGCGTTCGATACAGCTACCCACTGCATCAACAGGAATGTCTAACACCAAGAGTTCGTAAGGTTCGCAAGGTTGACCGTTGACTTCGCGGTAAATAACCTGTGGCTGAGATACCTGAAACTCGAAGCCTTCCCGGCGCATGGTTTCAATTAAGATACCCAGGTGGAGTTCTCCACGACCGGAAACGAGGAATTTATCGGGAGAATCGGTTTCTTCGACTCGCAAAGCAACGTTGGTTTCAAGTTCGCGGAAAAGGCGATCGCGCACTTGTCTTGATGTCACCAACTTGCCTTCTTGACCAGCAAAGGGCGAATCGTTCACCCAGAAGGTCATTTGCAAGGTTGGTTCATCCACTTTAATCAGTGGTAAAGCTTGCGGTTCATTGGGATCAGTAATCGTTTCCCCAATATAAGCATCGGCGAAACCAGCCACAGCAACAATATAACCTGCGGTAGCTTCTTCCAGGTCTACGCGCTTGAGTCCTTCAAAGCCCATCAACTTGGTAATTTTACCTTTGACAATGGTGCCATTTTCTGTAACTAAAGCCGCTTGTTGTCCTGAACGGATAGTACCATTGTGAATTCTGCCAATCACAATCCGTCCCAGATATTCAGAATAATCTAGGGTTGTGACTTGTAATTGCAGAGGCTTATTGCGATCGCCCACTGGTGATGGAACGTGTTTCAGAATCGCGTTAAACAGGGGTTGCATGTCTACCGATTCTGCTTCCAAGGTTTCTTTAGCAAAACCTCCCATCCCGGAAGCAAACAGATAAGGAAAATCACACTGGTCTTCATCTGCCCCTAATTCCAAGAACAGATCCAAGACTTTATCAACAGCAACGTGGGGATCAGCTTGTCCGCGATCGATTTTGTTGATGACAACGATGGGGCGCAGCCCTTTTTCTAAAGCTTTTTTGAGGACAAAGCGTGTTTGGGGCATGGGGCCTTCGTTGGCATCGACAATCAGAAGACATCCGTCAACCATGCCGAGTACGCGTTCAACTTCACCACCAAAGTCAGCGTGTCCAGGAGTATCAACAATATTGATTAGTGTTTCTTTGTAGCGAACCGCCGTATTTTTGGACAGGATAGTAATACCCCGTTCCCGTTCTAGGGCGTTGGAGTCCATAACGCAATCCGGAACGTCTTCGCCTTCGCGGAAAATGCCGGATTGTTTGAGGAGTGCGTCAACCAGCGTGGTTTTGCCGTGGTCAACGTGGGCGATAATGGCGACGTTGCGAATTGGGAGCGTCATAGAAGCTTTTGGTGAACTCTAGAGGGTGTTTATAAGATTTACATTTGAATGCTAGGCTGTTTTAACAGAATTGGGAACGATCAGCAAATTCTGTAAAGAACCTTTAATAATTCTAGCGTAATCGTCACAATTGCGGGGAGTTTTGTAAACCCTACAAGGGAGATGTGTGGTAATTACGGCATTGGTGGCATAAAAAAAGCGTCTGTGACAAACAGGTGTTACCTGAAGGGCAGTATTGCTTTTGAGAATTAGGGTTGATTCGCCTAGAGGAATTTAGTCATTGAAATGCTTTGGTGAAAAGTGCGATCTTTGACCAAGAGTGATGAACTTCCTGGCTGCTAAAAGTCAGGTTGTTTTTTGTTTAGGATTAAAGAGAAGCGATCGCACGATTCTTTTCTAATAAGCTAATTGTCCATATTATTAGCAAAACATAATTGACTTGAGTAGAAGGTGAAAATAGCCGTTTAAGGCATTATCTTGCTCGTCTACATCGTAAAACTTTCTGCTACTCTAAATCAGAAGAAATGCTGGGATATTCAATTCGATTAGTAATATATTATCTTAAGTATGGTTCAGTGGCGCTGTCGGCGCTGTGCGCCGGCAAGCTTGAGGCGATCGCTTGATTCATACCTCTATTCAGCAACGCCCAAAAGCGATACGATCCTAGAAGAACATGAAAAAACGCCCCAAATGGCCAAGTCACTACTACCCCAAAAGGGCGATCGCTATATTGAGTCACTTAGCTTGCGGAGTCTTAAAGTTCAATCAGTCACACTATCGGCAGGTAGAAAGTCTTTGAGCGCTTCTGCTTCACCAGCTTTCACGACTGGGATAGACAGGGGTACTGAACTAGCGATCGCAAATAACTGTTGTAGTTGACTCAGACCTGTCAAACTACCACATAACAATACTTGGTCGCCAACTCGCAAATCCATGCCACCATCAGGATAGCGGATAAATTTACCATCTCGCCGGATCGCCTGTACCTGTACTCCAAATTGCTTGGCGATATCTAAATCTGCAAGGGTTTTACCTAGTGTTGGCGTATCTGCATTAACTGTAACCCACTGGCAAGCACTATTTTCTCCGGGAACAGCAGCTTGTCCCTTAGCGAATTCTGCCAAAGCCGCCAGTTCTTCATCTGCTCCCACCACCAGCAAGCGATCGCCTTCTGCCAATTTGGTTTGATTGTTGGGATAATCGATTTCATCACCATTAGCGCGGCGAATTGCCATCAAACTCGCTCCTGTTAAATAGCGCATATCCGCCTCTTCTATACTCATGCCAATTAAGGGCGAATTGGATGGTAAAGGATACCAGCGCTGATTTAAATCGCGGGTTGCTTGGCGCAAATCACGAGCAACTTCACTTGCAGAACGCTCTGGGCGAAAATCTAAATAATGATCGTTGCGGATTTGCTGCATTTCTCGTTGTACTACAGCTGGCGACAACAAGCCTAAGCCAGTTAATAAATAGGTTGCCATTTCTAAGCTGGCTTCAAACTCTGGTTGTACAACTTCTCTTGCTCCCAATTGATACAGCACTTCAATATTTTTATCCTGGGTAGCACGGACAACCAAATCTAATTCTGGGCACAATTCCAAAGCGCGTTTCAAACAAAGACGAGTACTCATGGGGTCAGGGAGTGCGATCGCCATTCCTTTGGCATGATTCACGCCGGCGGTTTCCAGAACGTGTAAACTGACGCAATTGCCATAAACATAAGACACCCCAGCCTCACGCAGCTGCTGAATTCGACTCTCTGATTGGTCGATTACCACCACCGGTAGGTCATGTTGCAGCAACAACTTCACCAAATTCTTGCCGACTCGCCCATAGCCACAAACTACCACATGGTCTTTGAAGGGCAAATCTTCTGATACATCCCGCGCCTCATCTTCTTCTAAGTACGGTTTCAACCAAGGCATTGATTCGGCAAAGTTAAATAAAAATGGCACTAACCGCAGTACAAAAGGAGTCAGCATGAGAGTGACTGCGGTAGTTCCCAAAATTAATAAGTATATTTGTCGGGACACCAGCCCCAAAGACTGCCCTTCGCTAGCGAGAACAAAGGAAAATTCCCCAATTTGCGCCAGTCCCAAACCGGCGATTATAGCTGTTTTCAAAGGATAGCGGAACAGTTTCACCAAAGGCGTGATAATCAAAAATTTACCAACGAAAACTAGTGTCACCAATCCCAAAATTAATTCCAGGTTGTTCCACAAAAACACTGGGTCAATTAACATTCCAATGGCAGCAAAAAACAAACTGGCAAATATATCTCGCAGTGGTTCGACATAAGTCAGGGTTTGGTCGGCGTACTCTACCTCAGAAATCATCAAACCCGCGACAAATGCGCCCATCTCAATGGACAATCCTAAATGCTCTGTCAACAGGGCAATGCCTAAACACAGGGCTACAACTCCTAATAAAAATAGTTCTTTGCTTTCAGTACGGGCTAGCAGTTGCAACAAAGGCGGTATCAGCCAAATCCCCGCAGCTACAGCCCCAGCAGCAAATAAAGCAATCGAAGCTAGCGCTGTTAGGACGGCGATGCCAATAGTTTCTGGTGGTTGATTGAGGGCTGGTAAGACTGCTAACATCAGTCCTAGTGCCAAGTCCTGGACTACCAAAATCCCTAGCATCACTTGCCCGTGGGGCGTTTCTGTTTCGTTGCGCTCCATCAAGCATTTGAGGACAACTGCTGTGGAAGACAGCGACAGAATACACCCCAAAAACATCCCCTTCGCAGGTAAGGCTCCCCAAGCTCCAGTTAAACCGCATACTAAAACTGTCACCAAAATCGTCAAAGCAATCTGGAGTCCACCTCCACCAAGAGCGATCGCTTTTACCTTCTTGAGTTCCGCAAAGGAAAATTCCACACCCAAAGCGAATAACAAAAAGGCGACCCCGAATTGTGCCAGAGTCTCTACTTGAATTAGTTCTTTAATCAATCCCAGTCCCGTTGGCCCAATGACTATCCCGCCAATGAGATACCCCAGCAGCACAGGTTGTTGCAAAAGTGCCGCCAATAGTCCGCCACAGGCTGCAACGCCTAGAACTAAAACTAAATCAACAATTAACCGAAAATCTTCTTGCACCAGTTTTAAAAGAACTATTAAGACCTATTTATTCAGGATACAAAGTTTTATATATCCCAGGATAGTTTTTTAGATATTGGGCATTGGGCATTAGGCATTGGGGATGGGGCATTGGGCTAGAAGAGATGCATTTTATAATGCAACAATGAGCCTTTAATATTCGCGGACGAGTCTTTAATATTCACGGACGAGTCTTTAATATTCGCGGACGAGTCTTTAATATTCGCGGACGAGTCTTTGATATTCGCGGACGAGTCTTTGATATTCGCGGACGAGTCTTTGATATTCGC
>NZ_JAVRCE010000081.1:0-32966 GCF_034530915.1 Nostoc sp. DedQUE09 | reverse complement strand
ACCGCCAACCGTTCCGGTGTGGCGGGAGTACCCTTGCGGAGGTCTAGATGGAATTCCCTTTGAATCAGACTTTCAATACATGGCGACTTTGCACGCCACACCCCAAGGTAAGACTATTTATGTCAAGGGTTCAGTCGAGGCAATTCTCCAGCGCTGCACCCTGATGTTGAACACTGATGGACAACCCCGCCCATTGGATTGTGTAGAAACATTACGGCAAAGCAGCGTCGAGCGGGAAGTCAATATTATGGCACGGCAAGGCTTGCGGGTATTAGCTTTAGCGAAGAAAGTAGTACCCGATAGGCAAAATATACTAGATCATTCAGATATTGATACTGGGTTAATTTTCATCGGTTTGCAAGGAATGATCGATCCGCCGCGTGAGAGTGCTATTAAGGCAGTACAAGCCTGTCAGGAAGCGGGAATTCAGGTCAAAATGATCACTGGCGATCATGCTATCACAGCGCAGGCGATCGCTTATCGTATGGGCATCAACAAAAATGGCTCAGTTCTGGCTTTCACAGGTGCAGAACTAGCAAAAATGGATAAAACAGAACTTGCCGAAGTTGCCGAAGAAGGTGTAGTTTTTGCCCGTGTCGCCCCAGAACAAAAGCTACGTTTAGTCGAAGCTTTGCAATCAAAAGGTGAAATCGTTGCCATGACAGGAGATGGTGTCAACGATGCACCAGCCTTAAAACAAGCAGATATTGGGATTGCGATGGGTGGTACTGGTACAGAAGTTGCCAAAGAAGCCGCAGATATGCTGCTTACCGATGATAATTTTGCCTCCATTGAAGCTGCCATAGAAGAAGGACGGGCAGTTTATAAAAATCTGCTCAAGGCAATTTGCTTTATTTTGCCTGTCAACGGCGGGGAATCAATGACAATTTTAATTAGCACATTGTTAGCCAGGGATTTACCAATTTTATCTTTACAAGTTCTGTGGTTAAATATGCTCAATTCCATTACTATGACTGTGCCTTTAGCTTTTGAGCCAAAAGCGCAAAACGTCATGCGACAAGCGCCTCGTCATCCTAATGAACCGTTAATTTCAGGAAGTCGGTTAAAACGAATTTTAGCAATTTCTCTATTTAATTGGATTGTCATATTTGGAGTATTTGAATATATCCGCCAAACTACAGGTAATATTGATTTAGCCAGAACAATGGCGATTAACGCTCTCATTGCCGGACGGATATTCTATTTATTGAGTATTAGTCAATTAATCCCGAATTTGATTGCTAAGATGGACGGCACAATTAAAGATAACATTGATATTCCTGCTATTGGATTTGGGATTTTAGGGGCAATTCTTTTGCAAATTATTTTTGCTCATGTGCCATTAATTAATGAAGTTTTTGAAACAGCACCATTAAACTTGCAGCAGTGGTTATTTTGTTTAGCAGTTGGTTCACCAATGATTTTGTGGGCTACAGTAGTAAATCGTTTTGATCCGCCAAATTAAATCAGTCAGGTATTTTTTAAGACAAACACCATCCCAGATTTTTGGTGCGTTAGGACTAATGTCCATAACGCACCCTACCACATTAAAGCTAATGTGAATTAAGTTTTCCGACTTGTGTGTACATCGTAGCTATTCCACCTTGAGAGGCAAAATACCACTCATCTGTTCTAGATTTAACACTGTGGCTAATTCTGCTTCATTCATCAATCCGCGTTCTAAGACAATCTGCCGCAGGGATTTACCAGTTTCTAAAGATTCTTTAGCTACAGCAGCAGCATTTAAATAACCGATGTGGGTATTTAGTGCGGTTACTAAAGCTAAACTACCTTCTGCATAAGCTAAACAACGTTCCTGGTTTGCTGTGATTCCTTCAATGCAACGTTCTGTAAGGACAGCGATAGTATTGCCGAGAATTTCGATACTATGAATCAAGTTATAGGCAATCAGTGGCATCATCACATTTAATTCTAATTGTCCGGCTTGCGCGGCTAATGCGATCGCACTGTCGTAACCCATCACTTGAAAACACACCATTGATGTCATCTCTGCCATGACTGGGTTATATTTCCCTGGCATAATCGAGGAACCGGGTTGCACTGGCGGGAGTTGAATTTCTTTCAAACCAGTTTTTGGCCCCGAATCCATCAGCCGCAAATCATGAGATATCTTGGCTAAATCCTGCGCTAAGTTGCGTAAAGCACCGGAAACATTTACAAATGGGGCCATACTTTGCATGGCTGCCATGAGATGGGGCGCAGGTTCTAGAGGAGTATCAATCAATTCTGAAAGAACTTCTACCACACGGGCGCGATACAAAGGATGAGTATTTAACCCCGTTCCGGCTGCACTACCTCCCAAACCTAGCACCATCAAATCACCAGAAGCGGTGTAAATCCGGTTTTGATGTTCTGTGAGGATTTGTGCCCAAGCCCGAAAATTTTCACCCAAACGCACGGGTACAGCGTCTTGTAAGTGGGTTCTGCCAGATTTGACGATATCTTGAAATTCTACAGCTTTGTTTTCTAAAGATGCGATCGCACCATCTATTGCTGGGTGTAATGTCTTGGATAATGCCAATAATCCACCAATCCTAATTGCGGTAGGAATCACATCATTGGTAGACTGCCCATAATTAACGTGATCATTGGGACTAACACGTTTATAATTGCCCTTTTCTTCACCCAGAATTTCTAAGGCGCGATTTGCGAGAACTTCGTTGATATTCATGTGGTGGGATGTTCCAGCACCCGCCTGATAAACATCGACAACAAATTGATCTCGGAACTTCCCAGCCAGGATTTCATCAGTTGCTTGGACAATCGCCTGACTAATATCTTGGGGAATACAATTTAGTTCTCCATTGACAATTGCTGTAGCTTTTTTAATTATCAATCCAGCATCTACGTAAGTAGCTAAAGGCTTGATACCGCTAATAGGAAAGTTTTCAATCGCCCGTAGTGTTTGAATGCCGTAATAAACGCTACTAGCAATTTGGCGATCGCCCATCGAATCGCGTTCGATGCGGAATTGAGAGTTTGTGTGTTCAGTCATAGTATTGTTTTAAGAGAGCTTCAGAAAACAGATTTTCCCACGCAGGCACACTCAGATACACTAATCTGCATATATTTTGCATATTTGCTTGCTGCTTATTGCTTTACACTTGTTAACTTTTAATTTTCCATGACCCTACCCAACTGGATTACCTTCTCTCGCCTTCTGGGTGTACCATTTCTGCTTTATGGCTTATACAATCCCACACCACAAGCTAGGTGGATATGTTTGGCAATTTTTATCGTTGCGGCGTTAACTGATTGGTTAGATGGTTATTTAGCGCGAAAACTGAATCAAATCAGCGACTTGGGTAAGTTTCTTGACCCTTTAGTGGATAAATTTCTAGTACTTGCGCCGTTGCTGGTTTTTATTGAACTAGGAAAAGTCCCAGCTTGGGGAGTGTTTTTGATTTTAGCGCGAGAATTAGCGATCGCTGGTTGGCGGGTGAATCAAACGACAATTACCGGGGCGAATATTTGGGGTAAACTCAAAACCGTCAGTCAAATAGTTGCGATCGCACTTTTGATTGCACCCCTACCTGAAGTGTGGCAAACTCCCTCTTTGATTGCCTTTTGGGTTTCTGTCGCCTTGACTTTAATATCTGGGGGTATTTATCTTTTGCCTCAAAAAGCTAGCACTGCTGATTAAAAACATCTATTATATCATCCTTATAAGTCTGAAATTTTTATAGATAATCATGACAAAATATTTGTAGCTAATCAGAAATTTCTAACAGTGCCCAAGAAAATTTGGGAACTAAAAGCAATGCTCCTAAAAGCTGGATTCATTTATAGAAGCGGCAAAGGCAGTCATACAGTATGGAGCTATCCTTTGCTAGTTTACAGCCTCACTTTGTCTGGCAAAGACGGAGCAGATGCAGATTGTTACCAAGAAAAAGATGTTAGAAATGCGCTCATGGAAATAAGACAACTGGAGGAAGAAGACAAAGGAGAACAAGAATGAAACCACAATATAGTATTGTTATTCAGTGGTCTGATGAAGATAAAAAGTACGTTGTCAGCCTACCTGAGTTTGGCCCCTATGCACACACTCATGGAAATACCTACGCAGATGCTCTCAATAATGGCGAGGAAGTACTGGAACTTTTGATTGAAGATTACCAAGCACAAGGAAAACCACTGCCAAAGCCTTTGACTGCAAACATTTCCTTTCGGTTTGTGTAATCTTCAAAAATCATAGCCAGGTAATCCGGTAACATCTGTTTGCAGAGCAAACAAATCACCAGAGTAGAAACTTTTATCAATCTCGGCTTGGCTAAGTCCAACTGAAGCGGTGGTGATGTAGAGTGTTTGCAAATCTTCGCCACCAAAGGTACAACTCGTTACGAGTGGAACGGGTAGATTAATCCGCAATATTTCTTCACCCTTGGGGTTGAAACGAATCACACACCATCCATCCCACATAGCTGACCAGATATTTCCTTGACTATCTATTGTCAACCCGTCGGGGTAAAAAGATTCATGAGTTAAATCAACAAAAATCCGGCGATTAGTAATGCTACCTGTTACTGAATCAAAATCGTAAACATATATTTTTTGCTGAGGAGAATCAGTCAAATAAAACGTTTTTTGATCAGGACTCCACCCCAAACCATTAGAGATAGTCAATCCTGTTTCCATCAGATGCAATGAACCATCACAATCATAGCGATAGAGGCTAGCCTGGGGTTTTTCTGAAGAACACATTGAACCGATCCAAAAGCGGCCTTGGGGGTCACATTTGCCATCATTAAAACGGTTATTTGGCAGATTTACTTCAATTTCCAAAATGGGTGTAACTTCACCTGTCTGGGTGTTGAGAAATGCCAAGTGATGACGCAGTGCCATAATTAATCTATCTTTACCTGCTATTGCGATCGCACCTACGACATCTCCCACATCAAAAAACAAGTCTTTCCCAGTAGCAGGATTGAACTGATGTACCCGATGGTTGTAGATATCAACCCAGTAAATTAAGTTTTGGGTAGAGTCCCAGATGGGGCCTTCACCTAAACGCGCACGGGCTTCTAGAACATTCTGGAGTGGATATTGTAAAACCTGGCTCATTTTATCAACCAACAACAGTATTTACAGAAACTAATTTTAGTAACCTTCAGGCAATTCTAAAAAAGGTTTGCCTTCCTTGATAAAAAAATTGTTATTCATATTCCAGTAAAAACTAAAGACGCAATTTCTCGCGTCTTTCTCAAGTAGAAGAAAATATTTTTGATTTTGATTTTCGCCAAACCTTTACCACGATCCGTTAACTTAAAATTAGTCGGTCAGGATTCCCCTTATGTACCAAACAGACCCTCCCCGCCCTCCAAAAGAAACCCTACCTACCATGTACGATCTTCCTAGTGAATACCCGGAGGACTCTGGTTTGCCTGACGAATTTCACCTTTTTCAGCCCCAACTTCTACGCGAAACCTTCTGTCCACCTAACTATCCAACAGAGGAAGTATTTGTTGCCACTGACCTAAACCTTTACTATGACCTCCGGCATACACTGTGGTAGAAACGCCCGGACTGGTTTGCTGCCGTGGGAGTTTCGCGTCTCTACGAACAGCAAAACTTGCGTCTGAGTTATGTCATCTGGCAAGAAGGGGTTGCTCCTTTTGTAGTGGTAGAATTGCTTTCTCCTGGTACTGAAAAAGAAGACTTAGGACAAACTCTCCGGGAGGTTAACCAACCGCCGACCAAATGGGAAGTTTATGAGCGGATTTTGCGAGTTCCTTACTACATTGTGTTTAACCGCTACACTGATAAACTTCAAGTATTCCAATTAGTTGCAGATAGTTATAGCGAATTGGACTTGACTACCCCACGGGTGTGGATGCCAGGTTTGGAACTGGGCTTATGACTTTGGCAAGGTTCTTACCAAGGAATTGAGCGATTGTGGCTACGTTGGTATGATGCATCTGGGAATTGGCTTCTCACACCCCTCGAACGAGAAAGTCAACGTGCTAACAGATTAGCAACACAACTGCGCGAGTTAGGCGTTAACCCTGATAAGTTTTGAAGATGTGAGGGGCATATCGCTGTCTGCCCCAAAACATCTTTACTCACAACGCTTTTAAAATTTCCTCATCTACAGAAAAATCTACTTCAGCTTTATCTTTTGCATTAGCTAAATAGTCATTTTCCAGAGAGTCTTGTAACCCAGAAATCAAATCATATTCAGGATGCCAATTTAATTCTGTCTGCGCTTTATTCACCGAAGCAAAGAAATGCTGCACCCGCATCGGAAAAGCTTTGCGTTTGCCGAAATCAAACTTTTTCGGGTCGTAATGGACAATTTTTACAGCATCAGGTGATTTGCCAGCCGCTACAGCACTAGCGCGGGCTAAACCATCAAAAGTGACAAAGCGATCGCCAGAGATATTATAAATCTGTCCTATAGCTTGTTTATTACCCAAAACCTGAGTCATTGCTAGTGCCAAGTCTTTTACATGGCCTAGCTGGGTAATATGCAAACCATTTCCGGGGATAGGAATAGGGCGATCGCGCACAATTCTGTCAAAAAACCAGCCTTCTAACTCATTATAATTACGAGGCCCGTAAATATAAGTAGGACGAATAGAAGTAAAAGGTAATCCCAATTGAGTTAGATAAGCTTCTGTTTCATGTTTACCTTTATGCCGACTTTTAGGATCTACTGCATCGCCTTCTACATGGGGCAATTGATCGGATTTGAGATATACTCCCGCAGAACTCATATACACAAAATGTTGCACTCGGTCTTGAAAAATTTCTGCTAGTGGTTGAGTATCAGTAAGTTCGCGCCCGTTATTGTCAAAAATGACATCAAAGTTTTCTTGTGATAATTTTGCTTTTAATTGAGTAGCATCTGTGCGATCGCCTATAATTTGTCCTACTCCCTGTAAAGAAGGTGCTGGCCGATTTCCACGATTGAACAGCACGACCTCGTGTCCTTTTTCCACTAGTAGTTGAGTCAAATAGACACCAATGAACCGAGTACCACCCATAATCAGAATTCGCATAAATTCACCCTTTCTATATCAGTTTTCATCAAGGGAGTAAGGACTTGGGACTAGGGAAACAAAAAGAACAAGGAGAATAACTCATCCCCAATACCCAATGCCCAATGCCCCGTTCCCAATCTGAGATTATCAGGTTGCCGCATCCATCTGGAACCTCTGAGGGAAAGATTCCGTCTTATGTGCTAATCTGGGGCGCTTCCCGTTAATTAATCACAAGGGGAAACTTTTCAGTTAACGTCATCAAATTAGCCTTTGTATTTTCCACTTATTCAAGTTAGCTGTGCCCTTGAAATATGCTCTGGTTCATGAGTGGCTGACACCTAAAGCCACCGGTGGTTCAGAACTCGTTGTACGAGAAATTTTGAATCACATTGATGCTGATTTGTATGCTCTCATAGATTTTGAATCCAGCAATAGAGAAAGTTATTTATATAAGCGTCAAATTGGCAAGACGTTTCTCCAGAACTTTCCCTATGCCCGCAACGGTATACAAAAATACTTGCCTTTGTGGCCCTTGGCAATTGAACAACTTGATTTGCGGCATTATGATGTCATTCTGTCTTCATCCCATGCTGTTGCCAAAGGAATCCTTACCACTCCCGAACAGATGCATATTTGCTACTGTCACAGCCCTATGCGCTACGCCTGGGACTTGACCTTTGATTATCTGCGCCACAGCAAACTGGGTAGTGGTTTACCTGGGTGGGTGACACGATATTTATTACATCGTTTGCGCCAGTGGGATGTATTGAGTGCCAATCGCGTTGATTACTTCATTGCCAACTCGCAGCATACAGCTCGGCGGATTTGGCGTTGCTATCGGCGAGAAGCAACAGTCATTTATCCACCAGTGAATATTGCGGAATTTCCGTTTCTCTCTGAGAAAGAGGACTTTTACCTGACAGTTTCTCGGTTAGTAAGCTACAAGCAAATATCGTTGATTGTCAAGGCTTTTAATCAACTAAAACGACCATTAGTAGTCATTGGTACAGGAGATGAAATGAACAAGATTCGCGAGATGGCAAACTCAAATATCCAAATACTCGGTTGGCAACCCGATAATGTGGTAAAAAAATATATGTCTAAGGCTAAGGCGTTTGTATATGCAGCTTGTGAAGATTTTGGAATTGCCCTAGTGGAAGCACAAGCCTGCGGCACGCCAGTAATTGCTTATGGTGCAGGGGGTGCTTTAGAAACAGTGCGAGATATTCGCTCTGGTGCGGATACAGGGACAGGTATATTTTTCAAGACGCAAACAGAGGCGGCTTTGGTGGAGGCAGTAGAAAAGTTTGAAATGTATGAGGGTTCGTTCAATTCCGAGTATATGCGATCGCACGCCGCGCAGTTTTCACCGCAAATCTTTGCAGATCGTTATCTAGATTTTGTAAACAAGTGCAACGAAAAAAGACCATTTTTGCAATGATGGTCTTGATTAACGTCTGATTTTTTTAGGCTTTTGGCAATTTCCCCCAGAAGCATCTCATTTTGGCTTTAATATTGGGACTATGTGTGGTGTGGATTATTAAGGAGTATGATGACTGCCCAGAGCTCACTCCTCTCCGGCAAACGAGGCGTTAGGCAAGACACTAGATCGTCTACGCGTTTCTTAAAACGCGGTCAAAAAACAAAGACGCCAAAAGTTAAACCCAAAGGTTTATCTTTTCAGGGTTTAAACGGAGAGTTTGCCAAACGACTGTTCGATATAGTGTTTTCGCTATCGGTATTAATTTTGTTCTTCCCCGTCTACTTAATTTTGACCTTGCTGATTGCCTTTAGCTCAGAAGGGCCAATTTTTTATGTCCAGGAACGGGTAGGGAAAAATTACAAAGCGTTTAGTTGTATTAAATTCCGAACAATGGTAAGCAATGCGGACGAAATCCTCATGCAAATGATGGAAACATCGCCCGAATTGCGACAAGAGTTTGAAAGCAGTTTTAAGCTGAAACAAGACCCCCGGATTACTAAAATTGGTCGATTTTTGCGAATTACTAGCTTAGACGAATTTCCCCAGTTCTGGAACGTTTTAAAAGGGGACATGAGTGTAGTCGGTCCCCGACCCTTGGTAGCAGAAGAACTGCCAAAATACGGTTGTCACATTGACGATATTTTAACAATCCGTCCAGGAATTACTGGTTTGTGGCAGGTATCTGGGCGTAATGACATTCCCTATCCTCGGAGAGTCCAAATAGACCTGCATTATGTCAAATTTAGAAATTTCTGGCTTGATTTATGGATCATCTTGAAAACTGTTGATGTAGTAATTCTACCCAAAAATAACGGCGCATACTGAGTAACTACTTAGGGTGGATTCTGTGGGGCAGTTAATGCCCCTAAGTACCAATTCTCCCCTCAAACTAAAGGATTGCTCATTTTTGTTTCTATAATTTGTGCTTTTCTACTTAATTCAGACTTCTGTGAGTGTGGATTTTTGGCACTTTTGCCAGAAGTCTAATTTAAAATTGCTATTTTATTGAGTCTTCATAAAACTAGAGATATATGAAGTTTTGACAAAAAACAACATACATAAAAAATCTTGATTTATCTGGTAAAAGAAAATATAGATAATTAAATAATCTTGAGCTATCTAATGCTGGACTTACGTGTTGAATTACTTTTTCTTAAGTATATTTATTTACGGAAAAAGTCTCATAACAACAAGAACTCGTAGGTTTCCCATTAGGCAATTCAGCAATTAGTTGCTAGGTTGTATCAGATTGGCTGTAACTTTTTAATCAAAGACAATAAGGGATAATTGAGCATGACGCAACAGAAGCGAGCGTTGATTACTGGTATTACTGGACAAGATGGTTCATATCTAAGTGAGTTTTTGTTGGAACAAGGTTATGAGGTTCATGGGGTAATTCGCCGGACTTCTACCTTCAACACAGACCGCATCGATCACATTTACGAAGACCCCCATAAAGAGGGAGTACGGTTGTTTCTTCACTACGGTGACTTGACAGACGGTACAACGTTACGGCGTATTTTAGAAGAAGTAAAACCAGTAGAAATTTACAACCTCGGCGCTCAATCCCACGTCAGAGTCAGCTTTGATTCACCAGAATACACGGTGGATGCAGTTGGAATGGGGACATTACGTCTGTTGGAAGCAATTCGAGACTACCAGCATCGTACCGGAATTCAGGTGCGATTTTACCAGGCGGGTTCTTCAGAAATGTACGGTTTAGTACAAGCAATACCTCAAACTGAGACAACACCCTTTTATCCCCGCAGTCCCTATGCCTGTGCGAAAGTTTACGCTCACTGGCAAACTGTAAATTATCGTGAGTCTTATGATTTGTTTGCTTGTAACGGCATACTTTTTAACCACGAGTCACCACGGCGGGGTGAAACCTTTGTAACCCGCAAAATTACTAGAGCGGTGGCTGGTATTGTTGCTGGTAAGCAGAAAAAGATTTACATGGGTAATCTAGATGCCAAGCGAGATTGGGGCTATGCAAAAGATTACGTCAAAGCAATGTGGTTGATGTTGCAGAAAGACCAGCCAGACGATTACGTAATTGCTACTGGTGAAACCCACTCGGTACGAGAGTTTTTGGAACTGGCATTTAGTTATGTGAATCTTAACTGGCAGGATTATGTAGAGTTTGATGAGCGTTACCTGCGTCCATCTGAGGTAGAGTTGTTGATTGGCGATTCTACCAAAGCACGGCAGAATTTGGGCTGGGCACCATCAGTAACCTTTGAAGAACTAGTTTCCCTAATGGTAGAAGCAGACTTACAAGCATTGGGTCACACTTCACCCAATGGAAAAGGTTCGCAATTTCCAGATGATATTGCGACTATTCGTCAAACACTGGGCGCTTTACACTTCTGATTCGGCATCACAAAGGATAAAATATGACCGCCTTAGAACTAAAAAATAAACGCATTCTAGTCACTGGTGGGTCGGGGTTTCTAGGCCGTCAGGTGATAGATCAACTGTGTAAAGCAGGAGCCGATCGCGAGAAAATTACAATACCGCGATCGCGCGATCAAGATTTGCGTGTTTGGGAAAATAGCCAACTTGCAGTTGACCAGCAAGACATAATCATACATCTAGCAGCTCATGTTGGTGGCATCGGTTTGAACCGCGAAAAACCCGCAGAGCTATTCTACGATAACTTGATCATGGGAACCCAGCTAATTCATGCTGCCTATCAAGCGGGAGTAGAAAAATTTGTTTGTGTTGGTACAATCTGTGCATATCCCAAATTCACTCCAGTGCCATTCAAAGAAGACGATCTTTGGAATGGCTATCCAGAGGAAACCAATGCCCCTTACGGAATTGCAAAAAAAGCGCTTTTAGTTCAATTGCAATCTTACCGTCAGCAGTACGGTTTTAATGGGATTTACCTACTGCCAGTAAATTTATATGGCCCGGAAGATAATTTTGACCCCGGAAGTTCCCATGTCATTCCAGCATTAGTTCGCAAAGTTCACGAAGCCCAAATTAATGCAGAAAAACAACTTGCAGTTTGGGGTGATGGCAGTCCTACCCGTGAGTTTCTGTATTCAGAAGATGCAGCGCGGGGGATTGTGATGGGGACTCAATTCTATAACGAATCGGAACCAGTTAACTTGGGAACCGGTTATGAAATCTCCATTCTTGATTTAGTAACTCTAATCTGCGAATTGATGGAGTTTAAGGGGGAAATTGTCTGGCAAACTGATAAGCCTAATGGTCAACCCCGCCGCTGTTTAGATACTGAACGGGCAAAGCAAGCCTTTAATTTCACGGCTCAGGTAAGCTTTGAAGAAGGGCTAAAGAATACCATTGAGTGGTATCGTCAACACGCTACATAACTATGTACTGGTGAATGTAAAGTGATCCAAGCTGGGTAATGCCCAGCTTATTTTTTTGACTATTTTTATTTATATGGGCAAAGTTAATCATCAGCTAAATAAAGTAGAACTGCGCCGCACTCTACTCAAAACACGTCAATCAATGTCCATTGGAGAGTGGAGAGAAAAAAGCGATCGCTTATGCTCTCATTTACAAAACTCTACTTTGTTTTCCCAAGCAAAAACAATACTCGCTTATTTCAGCTTTCGCCAAGAACCTGACCTCAGTCCCTTATTTGCCAACACCAAATATCGTTGGGGATTTTCTCGCTGCGTTGAGAAATCCCTGTCTTGGCATATTTGGACACCGAATGATTCTGTCCAAAGCGGCCCTTATGGTATTACTGAACCACACCCTGACGCTCCAATCTTAGATGCTGCGGAAGTAGATTTGATTCTTGTCCCCAGTGTAGCTTGCGACCATCAAGGATATCGTTTGGGTTATGGCGGCGGATATTATGATCGTTTGCTCAGTTTACCGCAGTGGCAGACAAAGCCGACTATCGGAATTATCTTTGATTTTGCCTATTTGTCCCAAATACCGATTGAGCTTTGGGATAAACCACTACAAGTTATTTGTACGGAAACCGGATTGACTCATGAAGGTTCCAGGATTCAGGATAATGAGGACGCATTCTCAAATGTTTTATGACTAATCCAACGTCATCTACCACTGAGCAGGAAACAATAATTGACGAAATTATAGCAAGTAGTCTCCAAGCTCAACAAAAAACAGGTCCAGACCTCCGTCAAATTCATAGCAAAAGTCATGGACTCCTGTGGGGAGAGTTTATTATTGAACCCAATCTTTCTGAAGACCTGAGAGTAGGTTTGTTCAAAACGCCCCAAACCTATCCTGTATGGATTCGTTTCTCTAATGGTGGTTCGCCTCAAAAGCGTGGTCAATTCAACTCCGATAGCCAACCTGATGTTCGCGGTATCGCCATCAAAGTAATGAATGTGGACGGACAAAAAGTGCTGGATGATGAAGAAAAAACTCAAGATTTTATACTCAACAATTATCCTATTTTCTTGACCAAAGACGTTCGTGATTACGCCGATCTTTCCAGAGCAGGTAGTGGACAACTTACCCCAGAAAGGCTGGAAGAACTTGGTTACGCCTTTGCTATCTTGCAAAAAATTGGCAGCAAAAAGGTAGGAAATCCGCTTTTGATTCAATATTGGAGTATGGCTCCGTTTAAGTTTGGTAGTCGAATTGTAAAATTGTCTGTCAAATCTCAACAGCCTGAACAATCACCCGAAACACTTCCAGAATCAGAAAATTACCTCCGAGAAGCGCTGGTCAAATATTTGACTGAAGAAGGTAGAGAAGCTTCTTTTGACTTCCTAATTCAGTTTTATGTAGATGATGAAAAAACGCCGATTGAAGACCACGTTCAAGAATGGCAAGAAGCAGATTCACCGTTTATTAAAGTTGCAACTGTTCGCATTCCCAGTCAGAAATTTGACTTTGAAGAACGCAAACGCTTAGATGAGGGTATATTGTTTTCCCCTTGGCATACACTGCTAGAGCATGAGCCTGTTGGCAGTGTAAATCTCTCTCGCAAGAGGCTTTACAGTGAACTTGCAAAGTATCGACGAGAACAAATCGCCCAACGATCGCGGGAACCACAACCTTATGTAGCGGTTGAAGATTAACCACTATAGTTTGACTTAAAACTGTAGGGTGATAAACGATAAGCCTACTTGATTAGATACTATTTTTGGCATTGCTGATTTGATGTCCAAAAGTTATTAGTTGTGCAACTAAAACTCTGGTATAGACGTAAAATTTTACGTCTATACATTTATCTAAGACATAATTGAATTTTAAGAAAAGATAATTTATCTTATTAATCAAATGCTGAACTTAAAAAAATCACGATCGCAAATTCTGCTAATGTATGCGCTGTTGGGAGCGATCGCCCTGTTGATGCTCTTTCCTTTACTATGGCTAATTAGTACAGCCTTAAAATCGCCGACGGAAAATATTTTTCAGTCGCCGCCACAGTTGCTACCTAGTCAACCGACACTAAATAACTTCTCTAGTGTGTGGAACTCATTACCTTTTGGGCAATACCTGTATAACAGTACCTTGGTGTCAGTACTGACTGTGGGCTTAAATCTGTTGTTTTGCGCCTTGGCTGCCTATCCGTTAGCAAGATTGTCGTTTGTGGGGCGAGACTGGATTTTTATAGCGATCGTCTCTACGATTATGATTCCCTTCCAAATCGTGATGATTCCCCTTTATATTTTGACAGTCCAGATGGGTTTGAGAAATACTTATTTAGGGATGATTTTTCCGAGTTTAGCTTCTGCGTTTGGCATTTTTCTGTTACGCCAAGCTTTCATGAGTGTACCCAAAGAAATAGAAGAAGCCGCCCGGATGGATGGCAGCTCAGAGTTAGGATTGTGGTGGCATATTATGTTACCAGCAGTTCGCCCAGCACTGGTAACTTTAGCTATTTTTGTATTTATTGGTGCTTGGAGTGACTTTTTGTGGCCTTTAATTGTCATCCAAGACGAAAATTTATACACTCTTCCTTTGGGAGTCGCCAAGCTAGCAGGGACATTTTCTCTTGACTGGCGCTTGGTAGCTGCTGGCTCAGTGATTGCGATCGCCCCAGTATTATTACTATTTTTGTTTCTACAACGTTACATTGTACCCACAGAAACAGGTAGCGGCGTCAAGGGATAAAAATATTTTTCGCATACCCAATTCAATAAGCACCAGTCTTTTTAAATACCACCCAGATAGTTTTAATAATCAGACTCAGGTCATAAGTTACAGACCACTTGCGTTGATAATCTATATCCATTTTCACAATAGTTTCAAAGTCTGTAATGCTGGAACGCCCATTAGCTTGCCATTCTCCGGTAATGCCTGGTTTAACTCGCAATCTATCCCAATGATGTGGATCGTAATTACTGACTTCATCAGGAGTAGGTGGACGAGTACCAACTAAACTCATGTCCCCTAACAAAACATTCCAAAATTGAGGGAATTCATCCAAGCTAGTACGCCGCAAAAATTTACCAACAGGAGTAATGCGAGGATCGTCAACGGATTTAAAAATGTGACCTTTGGCTTGGTTCTCAACCAAATGCTTGAGTTTATCAGCATCGACTATCATGGAGCGGAATTTCCAGATGCGGAAAGTTTTTCCGTTTAAACCACAGCGAATTTGGGAATAAAATATTGGACTTGGCTCATGAATAAAGGTAGCAATTGCTACGGGAATTGCTATCATAAATGTAATAATCAGCCCGACAATGGCTCCAACAATGTCAATTAATCGTTTTCTCACGCTTAAAGTTGACGGGTGTGAAGGCTGTTGCAAACAATTAACTGAATAAAGAGAAAGATTATTCACAAGGGCTAACTTAGTTTTATAACAGGAATTTTTACATTAGTAGTGTAGACATAGACATGATTGTTGGGCGATTTTTACTACTGTTGTCGTTACTACCGAGTGTTAATATACACAAATTTTAGCCGATGTAAAAACCAAAAACCAAAAATTTACAGAATCTTTCAATTCAAGTAATAGATTGTAAAATTACGGTATTTTATCCATTTAATAACAAAGATACTACTATCGTACAGAACCGAAAAATTACTGTCCTGAAGTATTAGTACTAATAGTACTTTGCAAAATTCCAAATGCTTACATTATGAGCATTTGGAATTTTGAGTAGTATTCTTTTTTCTAGCGCGATCTACTAGTACAACACGGCGGAAATAAACCAATCATTCCAAATCAACGAAACTTTTATGCTGTATTCATTTTTAATTTTTAATTTTTAATTTTTAATTCCGCCTTGCGGTACTAGTCTCAACGATCGACCTCTAAGGCAAAATTCACCGTATATGGTTCTTCTAGTGATTGCTGATTACTAGCCTTAATTGCATCTAGATAGCGACGCAAAGACAACAATTGTTGAGAATTAGGACGATAAGTGAGACTTCCTTGTTTTTCAAAAAGTGGTGCTGTAGCGATCGCCTGATAGTCAGGATTTTCTTGCGAACTCTGGGTAAGCCAGGTTGATTCTGTCACTGAAGGTATCAAACCGGAAGGCAGTTCACCTTCCAAAAAAGCCAGCAGCCGTTGCTGACAAATGCGAGTATTGATCCCACGACCCTCAAATAACTGGATAACTTCACCGAAAGATAAGGGTCGGTCTGGTAGCAATCGCAACAATTCTGTAAACAAGAAATAATCAGTGTATTGGTGCCTGGGTATATCTAAAATCTGGGGATGCAAAGGCAGCATCGCCAAACCATAAGCAACTCGACTGCAATTGGGAGCGCCGTTCTCGCCGAGGTATAAATCTTGAATAATCTTAGTGCTGGGAAGTTTTTGCCGTAACCAGCGGTTCACCGTTCCGACACAAGCCACTCCACCAGTTAGGATAGCTTGATTAATGGCTTCTGTGGGGATGCCACGAGCTACCAATAACTTGTTAAGTTCTCGGTTCAGGCGGCGCACAAAGGGGATAAATACTTGGCTTTCTAAGTCTCGTCGCTGCAAAACCCACCGCTGATCGGCTAATTCCAGGGTAAAAGAGTCTTGGTGTTGCAAAATCAGTTTTAAGGCTAACGCCGCATCTAATACCGCCTGTCCCAGTAGAGAACTTTCTAGACGCTGTTGGAGACGAATGCGAGCAGTGATATCTGGTTCTCCAACTCTAGGTAGTTCTAATTCTTCCAACCCTAAAGTCTGCCAACGCATTTGGTCTAAACCAGGAATTGACGGTTGCCATTGCCAAGGATTACTCGTGGTAGTTTTGCGTAGGCGTAGCCCGCCGGAGGCATCGCTTGGTGTTTCTAGGCGTGATTGCCGAGATTTCGGTGGCAATAGCAGCTGACAAATTATATCTTGTTCAATTCCCTTGCCAGCATAAGCAAAACTGTGGAGCATGAAATCATTGTATGTCAATTGCTGCAAGGTTTCTGGTAGATTCACCAGCAACATTTCTGTGGCAGTTGTCCCAATGTTAATCACAAGAGTGTTGCCAACAATGGGATGTTCGCTAGTTTTTAGCGGATGAGAACTTTGAGCATCGCTTAGTTTTACTTGCTCACCATTAACTGCATCGAGTTCTGGGAGTAGACTAGCGATCGCTTCTTCGACAAAAAAGACTTGCTGCGGATGTTGGATAAGTTTGCTAGTGAGTAAAGCTTCCCGCACGTTAAAGCGGTATTGTTCCGACCAGCTAGATGGACAGGTACAAATTACACCAGCAATATTATTGATAATCTGGGGAAAATCTTGTTCGCCGATCCCCATAGCGGCAGCCATTAAACTAGGGGTAGTACTTGTTTTTTCGGATTTGAGGGTTAATAGTAACTTAGAGAGCGATCGCACAACCCAAATCAAAGGCCCTGCCGAAAATTCATTTAATTGCAAAACTGGTTCCCATTTCTGTCGTTCACTCTTGTAGGGAATGGCTACTTGTAGATAGGGCTTCAACTGTGCCGAGTAGAGATTATTTTTCGTCGGATCTGCTGTCGATCTTGGTGTTGCAGGAGTGGTAGCCGAGCGATCGGGCGCTTTATCTTGGGCAACAGCCGCAGGTGCTGTTTGCTCATGTGCTTCGATAGTTTCGTTTTCACCGTGGGGTACAGAAGCAATGGGCAAATAAACCTCTGTTGGTAAACGAAACGATTGCTGAAAGGAACTTGTTCCTGGCGGATTTTCTGCTGACCAGTAGATAGGATGTACAACAAAAGTCGAGCGATTTAATAATGCCGCGGAAATTCCTGTTGTACCTAAATCAATTCCTAAATACCAGACTGATTCTAGAAGATTGGGTGAAACTTCTGGATTATTTATGGAGTTGGCAATTGGAGGTAAAGAACTTTCTGGAACAGGAGTTGTGACTTCCTTTTTTTCAGTTTCTACCTGGGGAACTGCCAAACTGGAGAAAGCAGCTGATGTATTCTCTGTTATTTGGAGATTTTCAGGGGAAGTTGTGTCTTGAATGTTATCAAGTGGTTCAGAGAAAACATCCAAGTTGGTAGCTGGCTGCGACTCAGAATTTAGCTGCCGATCAAAATTAGCCAAATCCCGATCTAATTGCTGCAACTGTTCTTCATCTAAAGAAATATCTGGTACGACAGGAGACTGGTTTGACTCAATAGAAAGTAAGTTTTCTTGGGGTGAAGCAGCAATGTAGTTATCTGAAGACAATTCGGAGCGATCGCTGTTAATTAATACTTCTGATGTGGCGATATCTTCGCTGCGATCGGGCAGCGTGTCGTAGACAGACGCTTCGGGAACAGTAGGCTCTACCAAGGCAATTTCTGCTACTTCTGGAGTCACTGGTGATGTGGTTGTGGCATCATCCACAAAAGATGAGACTTCCAGCAGTTGCAGTTCGCTATCTGTATCAGGCAATAAGTCAGTTGCTGTAGTTGTGGCATTATCCACAGAAGATGAGACTTCCAGCAATTGCAATTCACTCTCTGTATCAGGCAATAAGTCAGTTAGGGTGTTAATTGTATCAGCACTAGCTGGCTGAGTGCCGATTTGTGGCAAACTGTCTATTTGTGGAGTAGAGAAGCTAAGAGGTGAATCTAAGTCAGTATCCTCTTCAAAAAATAGTTCTTCCTGTGGCTCTGATGAATCTGTGGTTTCACTTAAGTATTGGATTGGAAGATCCATATCCGGTGTCACAATCGCAGAATTCACGATTGGAGAGACAGGCGGGTTCTGGGCGATATTCAACGGAGATGCAGAGGCTGTGGAAGCAGATAAGTCATTTGTGGGAACATCGAGACTGGGATTATTAACATCACCAGCATCAAACAAACTGGCGTAAAGTTGGTCTACTTCATCACCAATTGCCGCAGAAATATCTTGCGGTAATTCGGTCGGGGTTTGAGAATATTCAGATGAGTCTACACCAAGCTGCAACAGCACTGCATCTAGATCCTCTGTGAGGGTAGTCTCCTGTTGCTCAGAAGTAATTGTGAGTGGAGATGAAGTTTCTGGCTGTATCAGCTCCAAAGATTGGGGTGCAACTCCAGCACCAATCTCGGCTGGTTCAGTCAATGATGGTAGTGTCTCAGATTCTCCTCCCAGCAAAGATGACTGCGAACTAGGGGATTCTTGTTGCAAATGCTGGGTTAAATTGTTGACAAAGCTGGCCATCAGCTGTTCGCCTTGCATCCCCTTGCTATGCATTCTTGCCAGTGCTTGGGACAAGGATTCGTAATAAGTATTAATGTTGCGCTGTAGTGCTTCAAAGACTACATTTACCGTCCCATCTAGTGATAATAGGCGTTGATCTAACTCCCTAGCTAGCTGGGTTAAGCGCTCCACATCGTCAGAGGATTCTAATAAAGATTGAGTTGCAGAGTTTGCGTAATTAATTCCTTCTGAAGAACTGGCGGAATTTTCCCTCGTCTGTCCCATCAGTGGTGTTAAAGTTGGCACAAGGCGACTCATGAGTACCTGTAAAAACTCGGCAATCATTTGCTCCTGGTTTGTCAACTGCTGCGCTAAGGAGTAGTTTTGCAAACGCTTTTGCTCTAGTTGCCGAATTTCTTGTATGAGAGTGGCTCGCTCTTGCAAAAGCAATTCTAATTCCGATCGCAACGGCTGAATCAATCTCGAAAATTCATTTTTTAATTCTCCCGCGCCAACAGTACTCTCTTCCTGACTGGGTTCGAGCGGCGGTAGTGGATACTGGTTATTACCACGATCGATAAATTTTGTTAACAAAGGCGATGGCTCCGTCAACCCTAAGGGCGATCGCGGATCTTCAGAAGACTGATTTGGGACGCCGCTCTCTAATGCTTCTTTTTCTTGTAACCTCACCAAGAAGTCGCGAATTCGCTCTAAAACTTCTTTAGGCTCTTGCGCCTGACCAGACAGAAATCTAGACAGGCGCTTGCCACCGCTGGCAAGTAAGTTGTCAATGTCTGCGATCAGCTTTTGAATTTCATCTGTACTAAAAGTCACTTTGATTACCTTACTTAGGAATATATGTCAATTAATATGACAATTAATTTACAATCACTGTATCCCTATGGGGATCTTGCTACGTGCAGCGTCGACCATAGAAGAAATTTTGAGTGGCAAAAGCCGCTACTTGGAATTGTGACTAGTCATTATGTTATGGATTACTGTGAGTCGTGGCAATCTTCAATTATCGAAGAAAACAAAGAGAAACTTCTCTCCTTGTCTCCCTCTCTCCTTATCCTCTTCAACAGCCTTTGCTCGAAAAGCTTAATTTTGCAGGTCATTGGTTGCCTATTTTTGAAAATCGCTAAAATACCTGAGCAATAATTTACTCCCTTTAGTATCATTAATGTTGTTTGCCTATATTCATAACTAATCAAGTTTGCAGTGCAGCTAGCCCCTAAGCAATACAACCGCAGGCTATAAACTACTTTTTGCAAAACTTTTACCCCGTTTAAACTTATAGGTAAAGATTATTTAGAAAAACTTCTTGTCGCTTTCTTGTGTAGCATAGTTTAGTTTTTTCTTTGAAAGGGAGCTGTGCAATGATAGCTTAGGCTAAAAATGACACTCCTGTTTTTTGTGTGTACATAGCAGCTTGAATTAAAGATGTCGTAATGGAAGATCGATATAGCTTGCAAGCACAGGCTAATTCCTGGATGATCGCCTCCGCTCCCTTTTTTCAAGGGTTGCCAGAAACTGCTGTGGAATCAGCCCTCACCCATCTTGTTACCCGCACTCATCCAGCCAATCAGGTGATTCTACTGGAAAATGACTGGGGTGGTTCTGTGTATTTTATTATGGACGGATGGGTAAAAATCCGCACATACAATCTGGAAGGAAAAGAGGTAACGCTGAATATTATTGGCAAAGGTGAATTGTTTGGTGAAATGGCGGCGCTAGATGAAGCACCTCGATCCACCGATGTGATTACCTTGGCCCCAACGGTAATTGGTAGTATGCCTGCTCAGGATTTTGTCAAATTACTTCAGATAGAACCCTTGGCGGGAGTTCGATTGGCGCAACTAATGGCACGACGTTTGCGGCAAGTAAATCGCCGATTGCGGTTGCGGGAATCTGATAGCCAGTCAAGGGTAGCAGATACGTTGTTATTTTTGGCAGAAGGACAGGGAAAAAAAGGGCAAACCGGAACTGAAATCCCCAATTTACCTCATCGGGAATTAAGTAGTTTGAGCGGACTGGCGCGGGAAACGGTGACACGAGTATTGACAAGGCTAGAAAAAAAAGGCTTGATTAAACGGGATCAAGACACTATTTGTATTCCCGATTTGTCAGCCTTAGAAAGAATGATCGTTTAAAAACTTGTCAGATATGAGTATTTTAGATTCTCTCTCAGATGAACCGGAGGAAGATCCATCCTCTGAATCTCCAACTCCTCAGAATCATTGGTTAGATAAAGAACAGCAGTTAATGCCTCCTCAAATCAAAGCTGATGCGCCCTTGAGGATGGTGGAAACGGCATTTTTAGCCAGTACCGCTAGCCTGATTTGGTTTATTAATTTTTACTTTCCTTTGGGCCCAGTTTTGCGGATATTTTTTCCAGTGCCGATCGCTCTAGTTTATCTGCGTTGGGGCAAACGTGCAGCATGGATGGCAGCACTCACCTCTGGGTTACTGCTGACGGTACTGATGGGGCCAGCCCGCAGTTTGCTGTTTGTCATGCCCTACGGGTTCATGGGCGTGCTTTTGGGCGCTACATGGTGTCGTCGTCGTCTTCCCTGGATTGTTTCTATCACTTTGGGTACGCTATTGGGTACTTTAGGAGTCTTTTTTAGGCTGTGGTTGCTGTCGGTTTTGTCGGGTGAAGACCTATGGATTTATGTGATTACCCAGGTGACTGAGTTCATTGAGTGGGTATTTTTTAACTTGAGTTTGTTGGCGAGTCCCAGTGTATTTTTGATTCAAGTGGGAGCGATCGCTTTAATTTTACTCAACAACTTTATCTACCTTTTTGTGGTGCACCTAGCAGCATGGTTGCTTTTTGACCGCCTGGGCAACCCGATCCCCCGCCCACCACACTGGGTACAAGTTCTCATGGATTATGAAGGATAGTTATTTGTCATTTGTCATTGGTTAAATGATCAGTTCTAATTAATAACCAATGTCCTATGCCCAATTGCCCATGCCCAATTCCCAAATTAGTATTTATACACAAAAAGAACTAGGTGAACAATGGCTGCGGAGGTATCGTGGTTGTTTACCAGTATTTGCTTGTGTTTTAGGATTTACTGAAACTGGTTTAATTCCAGGGATTTCAGCAGCTGGTCGCACTCCAGAGGATCGGAAATATACAGCTTGTGCCGATGCTGAGTTTTTGTATTACGGCCCAGAATACAAAGCCCAATATCCCCTACCACCATTGGCGGCTGGGGCTTCACCTGTGCTGATTTCTCGTGCTGTCTTTGAGTCACTAAAGATACCAGTTCATTTATTTAATGCGGGTTTACCCCAACCTCCTGCCGTGCCAGTAATTGATTTGGGTGGCGCTCCTGCTAAGTGTTTAAGTGGAGGTGCTGCGATGGAAATTACAACAGTACACCACTTGTTTGAACAAGGGCTACTTTGGGGAGAACGCCTAGCCGCCAATATTCAACAGGGGTATTTGATTCTCGGTGAGTGCGTCGTCGGAGGTACTACAACTGCTCTGGCAATATTAACTGGTTTAGGTATAGATGCTGCCGGAAAAGTTAACAGTAGCCATCCTGTTTGTAACCACGCGCAAAAGTGGGCACTAGTGCAAGCTGGACTGGAGAAGATGAGGGGGAACAGGGAACAGGATGAGATATTCCAATCTCAAATCCAAAATTCTGTAGATCCGCTAAAACTCGTCGCTGCCGTGGGCGATCCGATGCAAGTGGTGGTAGCTGGGATGGCGATCGCTGCTAGCCGTAGTTGTGGTGTAATGCTGGCTGGAGGGACGCAAATGCTGGCGGTTTATGCGTTGATAAGTGCGATCGCTCAAGCTTACGCTTTATCATGGCAACCAGAAGCAGTAGTTGTAGGCACAACCCGCTGGGTAGCAGAAGATCCAACTGGCGCTACAGTTGACTTAGCCCTTAACTTAGGAAAAAACAGCTTAACTCAGAATGGAGGAACTCCTCCTTTATTAGCAACTTATCTGAGCTTTGCTGATTCTCGTTATCCTCAACTGAGAGCTTATGAGCAGGGCTTTGTCAAAGAAGGTATGGGCGCTGGAGCCGCTTGCATAGCCGCCCATCTTAGCCAAGATTGGCAGCAACACCAACTTTTGGCAGCCATTGAAGCTCAACTTGAACGCCTAAGTACTGCCTTGAACTAAAGATTAAAGTCGTCCCTCTCCGAGTTGGAGAGTGTTATATACAATTTTGTTTACCTTTTAGTTTTTCAGGATAATTATCTGATGAAATTAGTCAAAAATCTTGGTATTGCTACCGTCAGTACTGTTATAGGTATCACTTATGTCAGTGCCTCTTCTCCAGTCCAAGCTGTACAACTATTTGATTTTCAGTACTCTTTTCCCAGTTATGAAGCAAATGGTACAGCGATTTCCGCTAGCGGCACCCTTACAACTACGGATCTAGATCCGATAAAAAACAATTATACAATCACAGGAATAACTGGCACAAGGACAGCCCAAGGAATTACTGAGACAATTATCGGACTGCTTTCACCAAGTACATACGGAACCAATGATAATTTTTTAAATACAACTACGCCGCTCCTAACCCGGAACGGTTTTTCTTACCTGGTTTCTGGAAGCGGGGAAGACGGAAATGGCAACGTTAACGTATTTTACAGTAGTTTAAATGAAGGTTATTCAGAGCTTTCTAGCAATGTTGATTATGGAAGTTTTAGTGTTGTCACTCCACGTCCTATTCCCGAACCTTACACAGTAAGTGGCTCATTGGTTGCTCTTGGTTTTGGCTGGTGGACAAAGCGAAAGCAAGCAGTAGCTTCCCAGAAGCAGCCTCGTAAAGGTATCTATCTGTAAGATTTACAGTGCATTTCCGATCTAGATTGCGTTACACCTGGCATCTTACTCTTACTTAAAGTAATACCAAGTCGCCTTCATGATGTATCGCTAGACGACTTGGTATTAGGATATGATATCAACCGTAGCTTGATTAAAAACTTCCAGGATTGTCATCAAGTGCCAGCAAGAAATTAATCAGGTCTGCTTGCTGGTTGGAATTGAACCCAGATTGTCTATCTACGTAAAAGTAATGACCAGTGCCATCAAGGTTACTACGCACTAAAGCAGGATTAGCTTTGTTAGCTTTCACAACTAAGGCACGAAGATCGCGATCTACCAAGGCACGCAAGCTGCTAGCAGGATCGGCAGGTATACCTTGACTGAGAGTCCCAGATAGCCCTAAACCACTCTTGTTAACAACTGTGAAACTACCATTTGAGTTCACTTTCAGGCTTCCTGCCCGTACAGCTGCACCGCCATCGTGCAAATATGGGGCGCTTAAATAAAGACCACGCAAGGAAGTAGTTTTGTAACCGCCTTTTGGCAATATACCTTTAGGTAGAGTTGTGGGAGTATCAGAGATACCCTGCGTTGGTACATCCAGGACTTCAGCCTTAGCAGGTATGGGAACTGGAGTGTTAAAAGTGTACAGCTTGGGTGGTACTAACAAATTACTTAGCCCCAAGCGAGATTGGGCACGAGCGGAGTTAGTACGAATTTCATCAATTGGATGAATTTTGTTGTCAGTGAAGAATGGTGGAATATGGCAAGTTGCACAATTGGCTTTCTCAAACACTTTTGCGCCACGCTTAACAGAATTGCTGTTTAACGCTTGCCAGTTTTCTGAAGTCTGGTTGGCAGGTGGCACTAAGCTATTTTGGAAAGCAGACATAGCGTTGTCAGCAAATAAGAAAGTGCCACTAGCAATATCACCAGGCTTTTGAGTATTTGGGCTGAAAACTAAACCGTTGTAAGTAAACAAACTAGGGCGCAGGTTTGGGTAAGTTCCTGTGCCAGGAGCAGGAATTTGGTCTTCTAATTCTGCTTGTGTAGGCTTTGGTGCAATTACCCCCCGTAGCCATTCAGAGGGTTTTACTATCACTCCTTCTGGTAAACGTAGGCTCTTAACGGCAGCATTTTGAAGAAATGTACCAATATAAACTTCCGGGTCAATACCAAGAGTATCTGCACTGAGTTGAGCAGCTGCCAACAGATTGATTTCTGAAGAGTGAACAGCGTTGGTGATAGCACTCAATCCCGCAAATGGTCCCACAGCAAACTGTCCATCAGCTAAATAAGGATGATCTTTAAAGGTGAAAACACTGGGGATTTGAGTAGTGTTTCTAATACCATCCGGTGAACTCTCGAAATTACCGAAAGGTACATCTAAAACAGCATCATCGAAGGCTTTTTCAAACTTTTCAGGATCGGGTAATTCTACTTTATTACCTTTACTGTCAATAATCGTCTTGCCATTGCCTTTGTATTGTGGGTCTAGAGGGTTAAAGTTTAACCGTGCAAACCCTGCGGCTGTATTTGGTGATAAGGCAATGAAAAGCGGAATGGCAAGTTCACCGTTGGGAACTCCTGCAATGATTTTACCATTATTAGAAAGGGTTGCATGACAGAAGGCACAGGTAATATCGCCGTTAGGTGCGTTTCCTATTGGAACAACTTGTCCCTGTTGAATTTTTAAACCTGTAGGAATAACAGTTCCTTTGGGAAAAGTTCGACTACCTATAGTTAAATCCTTCTGGAGGGTAATTTTTAGGTTTGTCGTTGATTTTCCACGCAAATTAGCGATCGCTGCACCTATTTCATCTGATACAATATTCGTCCCTTGCCCTAAACCAAATACCCCTTGCAAACCAAATGTATCACCAATCTTTCGGTTGAAGAATATATCTTCACCTTGGGCGATTAATTCCTTAGTAATTTTAACTGCCCCTACCCGTTGATAGGAAATGGGGTTATTAGGATTGAGTCCCTTATTTGCAACTAGTTGTGATGCTTCTTGAGGACTCAGCAATTTGCCGAAATAGTCGTAATAACCTAACGGTTGAGTCGGAGCAGGTTGCAAAAGGTCAATTTTTGCGAAAGCTGTCTGGCTTGTCATCAACCAATTTGATAACAAGATGCCAAAAACGCTAATGAGAAAAATACAGATTAATAAGAAAATCTTGGTTTTTGAACCATACAATACCCTAATGACATCAGTCTTAGGGTTGTTTTTTTTTGTTTCATAGTGAGGTATTGACTAAAAACCTATAGGTAGATATATCACACTATTACGTAAAGATATGTAATAGTGTGTTTAACTTTTTTGTCAATTTGATGGCTGGATTACTTACTTGTATCTAAGTATATGCTTATCAAACCATCACTCGAAACTGAACCTAAAGGCTTGTCTGACCTACCTCAATCCATTTTTTTAATTCGTTGAACTTCAGGTTAAATTTAATGAATTCTCTCTCTAAGTAATTGTTCTTCTAAAGCAGCAATGCGATTGTACGCTGCTGTTAATTGCGCTGTCAGCCGTTGTATTTGAATTTCTGGTGTTATATTATCTCCACTTTGACGATGCATGTCTAGATAAATGCCATCTGTCAATACATCCTTGTGTTCCATTTCTGGATTTAAATTGTTACGTCCTTTAAACTGGTAGCCTCCAGCCGCGTCATTTTGTTGGCAATTATCCTTTGCTTGTGTATTGGCTAAAGAACACTCTGAGAAAGTTTGAGTGACTTTACCATCAAGCTGCTCAATTACTTGGCACAGGTCATCCAGCTTTTGGCTTAAAGTCAGGATCTGCTGCTGTAATAGCTCCATTTAATACCTTTATTCGTACATTTTCTCTATGTTATTCAATTTACTCTCAACCTTAACGATACTTATGGATTATTTAAGTATTGATAATTTTTAGTGAAAATGTGACATTTAAATCATTACTTCTCAATACAAGTAAGGTTTTACCATAAGTACCACTAAGTAAATTTATGGATAAAAATTAATCTTGAGGTAGAAATTTGCCAAAAAATCACGAATTTGAGTCAAATATTCAAAATTACCCGTATTATCAACAAAAAAACACCGATAATTCTCTAGATTCACTTTTTCAGCTAGTCAGCCACTAGTGAATATCTGCTTAATATTAGGTATAATCAAAAATCTCAAAATCCAAAATCAATGGATCGACGGTCTTTTTTGCTAGGTACGAGCACACTGGCGCTTTCACAACTGCTTTTTGGTTGCGGTGGAAACAAGCAAACGCAACTAAAAGTACAGTTATTAAAAGGTTCTATACCTGGTCAGGTGGTGAATCAGTTCCACAAAGGTTTGCAGCAACGGGTGCAGTTAAAGTTTGCTCCAGTTGAGCGCATACAGGATTTATTTCAACAATTACAAAATTGGCAGCAGAAGCCAAAGACCACTGATGAGCAGGGATGGCGACGTTTTATACCGTTTAGGCAAGGTCAAAAAGCCGCTGACACAGACCTAGTGACATTGGGAGATTATTGGCTACAAGCAGCTATTGAACAGAAATTGATTCAACCACTCCAAGAAGTGCAGGGAAACCAATTAAAGCAGTGGTCTACTTTAGATGAAAGGTGGAAACAACTGGTAACGCGCAACGACCAGGGTATTTTGGATACTCAAGGGAAGGTGTGGGGTGCGCCTTACAGGTGGGGTAGTACAGTAATTGTTTATAACCGTGACAAGTTCCCAAAACTGGGATGGACACCCAAAGATTGGAGTGATTTGTGGCGAGATGGAATGCAGCAGCGTATTTCCCTACTCAATCAACCACGAGAAGTTATTGGTTTGGTCTTAAAAAAGCTAGGCAAATCTTACAATACAGACAATCTTGACCAAGTACCAGACTTGGAAAAGGAATTACAGATATTAAACCAACAAGTGAAGTTTTACAGTTCCAATAACTATTTGGAACCTCTAATCATGGAAGACACTTGGCTAGCGGTTGGTTGGTCAAGCGATGTATTGCCTGTTCTGGGACGTTACCCGCAACTTGCCGCAGTTATCCCCCAGTCAGGAACAGCAATCTGGGCGGACTTATGGGTACGTCCCGCAGGGATTACTAAGGATAGTTTATTATCAGATCAATGGATTGATTTTTGTTGGCAACCAAGCACAGCTAAACAAATTTCGGTGCTAACTAAAACTAATTCGCCAATTTCTACAAATATTGCCGCTTCCGATATCCAAGAACCATTATGGAGTTTGTTAGAGAGCGATCGCAAAGTTTTCGATAAAAGTGAATTTTTACTTCCCTTACCTCCATCAGCAATAAAACAATACGAGTCTTTATTCGCCAAAATTAAGGTTTAATTGGGAATTGGCAGAAGAGGCAGAGGTGCAAAGGGGCAGAAGGGAAAAACTTACTGTAACTGCTCCCATGCTCCCCTGTTTCCCCAATCGCTACAAAAAACGCTGTAAACCGATCTTGTTCTTAATAGTGGTTTGGATACTGCATAAAGCTGGACTTGTACTAAAGTTGCAAGTGTAGGTTGCCAAGGGTTCTTTTTGATAATTAAATACTCGGACGTTGTAACCAAAATTCCGTGCAGCGCTACCCAAGCGATTTACAAAATCGTAGCGCTCTACATACTCTAGTAAACTCCAAATTTGCTGATTTACAATCAAGTCTACTCGTGCAGGTTCTTTGCCAGAGGTTGGATATGCTATCCAATTATCCAATAGCTTTTTCTCGGAGTTTTGTTGTGCCCACCATAAGCTGGGAACGGTTAATCGTTCTGGATGAATAGTGTTAGCTGTGATTACATAGTCTTTTGGCTTGGTTAATAAGTCTAGTTCTAGAGGCGCACTAGAAGGTAACGGTATTGAACGAGTTTGCGCTAGTGTGGACGGGGCTAGTAAAGTGGTCAGACTAATGGTTAGTAGTAATGAAAATGATGTCTGGCGATGGCTGCGCCAACACCAAGGGCGATCGCACAATTTAGGTATATGCATAACTGATACTAATTCGTAATTCGTAATTCATAATTCGTAATTAGGGCACAATCTAAAGTTTAATGGCAACTATACGAATTCTTCGATAATCTGCTGTCCAACTTCCTTCTTGATATAGTGTTGGCTTTAGATATTCCTCGATGACGGGAATTATTTGTATTTGTTGCTCAGGTGAAAGTCCCGCTAAGAATGGACTGGCGAACATTTTAATCCAGTTTGCTATGCCAGCTTCTCCTTCTGCTAAGGGAGTTGGGCGAGGAAACAGGATAGCATAAATAACATCAAAGCCTTGATTTTCTAGGAGGCTGGCATATTCACCAATGCTGGGGTAATACCAAGGATTCTCTACTTGTGCTTGAGAGATACCAATGGACTCTAAAGCACTGTATAAAGCTGTCACGATCGCCTTTACATTCCCTTTACCCCCAAATTCTGCAACAAAACGCCCTCCGGGTTTTAGAGATTGGTGTATGGAGGCGATCGCGCTATCTGCTTCTTTTACCCAATGTAGTACAGCGTTGGAAAATACAGCATCTAATGGCTTATCTACTTGAAAACTTCTAGCATCAGCAACATCAAAGCGGATATGGGGATAGTTTTGTCTTGCCTTTTCAATCATCTCAGATGCATAATCAACTCCCATTACTTCAGCCCTAGCTTGGGCAATTTTTTCTGTGAGTTGTCCAGTACCACAGCCGAGATCCAAAATGGATTCTCCTGGTTGAGGGTTGAGTAATTTTAGTAAGTCTTCGCCATATTGCCAGACAAAGGCGTGTTTATCTTCGTAAAGGGAAGTATCCCAATTATTGCTTGTTGAAATATTATTCATAAATAATTATGGTGGTTTTTAATTGAATATAATAAAGCCCTTTTATTCTAAGGTAATCCCAAACAACGAACTCTTTCGGTTTATTATTTGGTGGATGGTGAGTATCAAGTTAACCTGTTTCGGAGAAGCGATGCCTGCGGCAATCCCTCCGGGGAACGCATCATATTCCTTACATTCCCAGAATTGAATTTGACCGCCGAACAGATTTTTCAAGCTGGGTATTCAAAAAATCAATTATGAGCGCAGTGCTGAGACTCCCATAGGGCCACGAGTTACACCTAGCTGATTTTGCAGTTTCAACTCGCGCCAGAGTTGGGAACCTGTAATCTCACCTTGCAATAATTGACTATAAAAATGTATTGTTTTACTCACTTGCTCTGGTGTTTCATTCACAAATTCAATGCGAAACTGACGTAATCCCAGTTCTATGAGGCGCTGTACATACTCTGCTCCGGTTTGAGCAGTGCCGTTAAATACAGTATTGCGACAACCTACATCTGCTTTGAGGACGTGTTCGCTGCCTACACGGTCTTTTAATTTCACTTCCTGCTTTTCACAAGGTCGTCCACAGTTAGTGTAGTCTGTACCTGTCGATAGAAAAGCACAAAATACACAATGTTCCATGTGAAACATCGGTATATGCTGATGGATTGTCACCTCAAACCACTGGGGTGGACAACTAGTGAGCAGGTCTTGTAGTTGGGTAATATTCAGGTCATAGGATGCTGTCAGCCTTTCTAAACCAAAGCGTTGCTGAAAGTAGTCTGCTGTTAAAGGATTAGCAACGTTGAGCGAAAAATCTCCGATACAACGGTCTGCTGCAAAGAATTGCAATTGGTCATAATTCCGTATCAGATAGCCATCCGCTTCCGAGGCGCGTACTTGCTGTAAAATCCAATTTTCTCCCGGTTTGGTAATTCGGGGTGGCGCAACCCAAATTGTGGGGAGTTGGGAATTAGGAGTTAGGAGTGCTGAGTTATGAGTTAAAAGTGAAGAATTTTCTGCTTTGTTTCTTTGCTGTTGTTGGCGCACTAGTTGCACGGCTTCTCGATAGGCGCGGGGGTCTTCAAATTCACAGTAAAGTGTTTGGATTCCCGCTTCCAGTGCTGCTTGGAGTTGCTTGAGATTTCGTACTAGGACGATGAGTGAAGGATATGTACCTTTAGCTTCCCGCAGGGTAGGAGATGAGGGGAGTAAGTTTTGGAAAGAGACATCAGAATGTAATTGCCAGCGTTTGGGTTGACTTCGCAATTCTTCCAACTGTGCTACGATTTCCCGCCGCATCCGGTTCAACTCACTTACGGGTAGCATAATAGCGCTGTTGAGGTGGTTGGTTAGTGTTCCTAAACAGAAAGGTGTGTTACCGAGACGACCGAATTGTTCTTTTAAACGGTCTGTATCTAGGGGTTTGGTGTGAGCTTCAACTAGAGAAGTTGCAGACTCTACCTGTACAATATTACCGAGTTGATCGCGGGCGATCGCAATCAACGCCTGACCAACTTCTCCATAAACCTCTACATCAATCGGACGCTGAAATTGGGGATTCTCGCCAGCAAAACTCTGACGTAGTTGCTTATCTAATTCTGGATCGCTGGTTTTCCAAATGCGATCGCCTATATGCACTCGGCGCAGGTTCAAGTCATTTCGACCAAATGTCAGCATGGTTTCTTTACCTTTGGATACCACAGCATAAACCCGGCCGCCTTCTTCCTTCGCCTCTGGATGACCGCAGTCAAATACAATTCCATCCCCTGGCTTGAGAGGCGCTTCCAATTTGACTGTTACTTCTTCGTTGTGAATGCGGCTGACTTCACCTAAATAAACCCCACGTTTTTTACCAAAGCGGGCGTGAACTAGTTCCTGATTATTAATCCCGCCAAACCAGCCCGTGTAGAGTCCGCGAGAAAATGCCATTTCTAGGTTGTAATGTTCTTGGTCTGATTGACCTTTCCCCCCTTCCCTTGTAGGCAAAGAGGGGTTAGGTCTTTCCAATTCTGTCATTACACTATCCAAAGCTTGCCGATAAACACGGGTGACATTAGCAACATACTCTGGAGCTTTCAGACGACCTTCAATCTTGAGAGAGGTTACTCCTGATTTCACCAAATCTGGCAGAACATCTAACCCTGCTAGGTCTTGAGGACTGAGTAAATATTTGCGCTCTTTTAAATTTACAACTTTACCATCGGCGATTAAATCGTAGGGCATCCGGCAAGCTTGGGCACATTCACCTCGGTTAGCAGAACGTCCACCTAAAGCCTCGCTAGTCAAACACTGACCGGAATACGCTACGCACAAAGCACCGTGAACAAAAACTTCTAAGGGCAGCGAAGTTTCTTGTTGGGCAATCTGCTGCTGAATTTTATTGATTTCTTTGAGAGAACATTCACGCGCCAGCACCACCAATTGACAGCCAAGAGATTTGGCAAATTCCACTCCAGCCGCACTGGTAATAGTCATTTGCGTGGAAGCATGGATGGGAAAATCGGGGGAAAGTTGACGGATGAGACGGCATATACCAATATCTTGAACGATCGCTGCATCCACACCAGCTGCAATAACTGTGCGGAGATATTGCTGTGCTTCTGCTAGTTCTTTAGGAAATATGAGTGTGTTGACAGTGACATAACCCTTTACGCCCCGACGGTGCAGGAATGTCATCAATTGGGGTAAGTCCGCCTCAGTAAAGTTTTGTGCCCGCATTCTGGCGTTAAACCGATCCAAACCGAAGTAAATCGCATCTGCCCCATTTTCCACAGCAGCTTTAGCACATTCCCAATTACCTGCTGGCGCGAGTAGTTCAGGACGTTGAAGGGAAAGTTGCAAAGGGGAGATATCGCTTTTCATCAGATTTAGGGAGGTTTAACTAGCACCATAGTGATTTTATCGAAGTTATTGGGGGATGGAGCGATCGCTCTTTCATCTGCGGTTCATTCAATCTTCTGGAGGATGCCAACCCGCAAGTACCCAATAACTACGAACTTCTAGTGCATCTGCATCATCACTCAAATGTAGAACTGCAACAGTTGCTCTACCAGTCGGCGTTTTGCCAACAATACGTACACTATCTTCACTCCAGCCAAAATGCTCAAACCAGACTTGAGTACGAGGGTTAAATAGCTTTACCGTTTCGCTCGTCTCTGGATCAAACCCTGTAGTTTTATCACTTTTGTAGCGATTACATAGGGGACAACCTAACCACAAGTTTGATTCATCATTGCTACCATTTTTAGATATGGGAATAATATGTTCGATTTCCAAACGTGCCATTACTAAACGCTGAGGACTCATATCATGTCCGGTTAAAGACTTATCATTAAGACCGCAGAGGAGCGGAGGGG